>JBCCGX010000210.1:0-11376 GCA_039029035.1 Acidobacteriota bacterium
GACCACGGCGGGACTCCAGATCGATCGCCGGCTCGGTTCAACCATCGACGACCTCGCCGCAGCGTTCCATGGAGTGACCGTGGTAAGGATTGCCCAGATCGCCCTTCGGCTGCAGCCAGGACCGCCGGGCCATCGAGCAGTAGACGACCACCGGCAGATCGCCGAGCGCGACCTTGCGCCAGCGAACCAGGGGCTTGGACAGGGCGTAGAAGGCGTCGCGGGTGGCTTCGAGCGTCTCGGCTCGGGCGAGATCGGCCGCGGCCTGGCGTAGCTCGGGGAGCAGGACACGGGCGTCGTCGCTCTGCTCGGGATCGACGCCGGCCCGCTCAGCAGACCAGTCCGCCTCGAGGTCGGCGAAGAGGCTGTCGATGGCTCGGGCAGGGTCGCGGACGCCCTCGATCGTGTCGGCGACGAGCGCGTGGCGAATGGCTTCATAGTGCTGCAGGACCTGAGAGGTCGCGGTCTCGGCGGGCTCGTCCGCGGCTGCGGCCGCTGAGGCTCCGCCGGTGATCAAGAGTGCCAAGAGGATCACACAGCACAGACTGGCGGGTCGGAAAGGGTTCTGCATGAGGGTTCCCTTCTTGAAGAGCTGCCGTCAGGCCGGCGGCTCGGGTTCAGTGGATTGAGCGGGGCCAGCGGGATCGTCGATCGGCGGATCAGCGGCGAAGAGGGGTGTTTTCTCCAGGCCGATGCCGCGCCAGACGAAGTAGATGGCGGGGAAGACGATCAGGATGGCGACGAAGGAGCTGAAGACGCCGCCGACCATGGGCGCGGCGATGCGCCGCATGACGTCGGAGCCGGTGCCGGTCGACCACAGGATGGGGACGAGGGAGAAGAAGGTGGCGGCGACGGTCATCATTTTCGGCCGGATGCGCCGCACGGCGCCGTGGTCGACCGCCTCGCGCAGGTGGGCGAAGGTCGCCATGCGGCCACGCTCCTTCCACGAGGCATAGGCGAGGTCCAGGTAGAGCAGCATGACGACGCCGTTCTCCGCCGCCAGGCCGGCGAGGGCGATGATGCCGACGACGACGGCCACCGACCAGTTGTAGTCGAGCAGGTGCATGAGCCAGATCGAGCCGACGAGGGAAAACGGGATCGCCGACAGCACGATCGTCGTCTTGATGATCGACCGGGTGTGGGCGTAGAGGATCAGCAGGATCAGCAGCAGGGTGATCGGAATGATCAGCGCCAGGCGCGCCTTGGCGCGCTGCATGTACTCGTACTGCCCGGACCAGAAGATGGTGTAGCCGGGAGGCAGCTCGACCTGCGCCGCCACCTCCCGCCGGGCGCGCTCGACCCAGGTGCCGACGTCGACGCCACGCAGGTCGACGTAGATCCAGGCGTTGGGCCGGGCGCCTTCGGACTTGATCCCCGGCGGGCCTTCGCGCAGCTCGAGCCGGGCGACCTGGCGCAGCGGGATCTGGCCGCCGCCCGGGGTCGCCACCAGGATCTCCTCCAGCGCCTTGGGGTTGTCGCGCAGCTCGCGCGGGTAGCGCAGGTTGATCGGGTAGCGCTCGAGCCCTTCGACGGTCCACGAGACGTTCATCCCGCCGACGGCGGAACGGATGACGTCCTGAATGTCGCCCACCTTGAGACCGAAGCGCGCCGCCGCCTGGCGGTCGATGTCGAAGTCGAGGTAGCTGCCGCCCATGACCCGCTCGGCGTAGGCCGAAAGGGTGCCGGGCAGGGGCTTGACCACCTGCTCGACCTGCGCTGCGAGGGTCTCCAGGGTGCGCAGGTCCGGCCCGCCGATCTTGATCCCCACCGGCGTCTTGATGCCGGTGGAGAGCATGTCGATGCGGGTCTTGATCGGCATCGTCCAGGCGTTGGTCAGACCGGGCATCTGCACCGCCCGATCCATCTCGGCGATGAGCTCGTCGCGGGTCAGCCCGGGGCGCCATTCACTCGGGTCCTTGAGGATGATCGTGGTCTCGATCATCGACAGGGGCGCCGGATCGGTGGCGGTCTCGGCCCGGCCGATCTTGCCGAACACCGATTCGACCTCCGGGAAGGTGCGGATGATCTTGTCGGTCTGCTGCAGGATCTCCCGCGCCTTGGTGATCGAAAGACCGGGGAAGGTGGTCGGCATGTAGAGCAGATCCCCCTCCCAGAGCGGCGGCATGAACTCCGAGCCGATCTGCCCGAGAGGGATGGCGGTCAGCGCCAGGACGCCGACCATGGCGAGGATCACCAGCCAGCGCCCGCGCAGCGCCAGGTTGAGCACCGGCGTGTAGAGGGCGCGCAGGAGGCGTGACACGGGATTGGCCTCTTCACCGCGGATCCGGCCGCGCACGAACCACAACATCAGCACCGGCACGACGGTGACGGCGAGGATCGAGGCCATCGCCATGGCATAGGTCTTGGTGAAGGCCAGGGGTTTGAACAGGCGGCCTTCCTGGGCCTGCAGGGTGAAGACCGGCATGAACGAGACGGTGATGATCAGCAGGGTGAAGAACAGCGTCGGACCCACTTCCTGGGCCGAGCGCAGGATGATCTGGTAGTGGCTCCGCTTGCCCTGCCACTCTTCGTAGTGCTTGTGGGCGTTCTCCACCATGATGACGGCCGCATCCACCAGCACGCCGATCGAGATGGCGATACCGCCCAGGGACATGATGTTGGCCCCCAGGCCCTGGATCCGCATGACGATGAAGGCGAGCAGGATCGACAGCGGGATCGAGACGATGGCCACAAAGGCGGATCGGAAGTGCAGCAGGAAAACGATGCACACCAGGGAGACGACGAGCAGCTCCTCGAGCAGGGTGTCGGTCAAGGTGGCGATGGAGCGCTCGATCAGGCCGCTGCGGTCGTAGGCCACCTGGATCTCCACGTCGTCCGGCAGGCCAGCCTCGAGCTCCGCCAGGCGCGCCTTGACCCGCTCGATGGTCGCCCGCGTGTCGGCCCCGGCGCGCACCACGACGATGCCGCCGACGGTCTCACCCTCGCCGTTCCAATCGGCCAGGCCACGGCGGATCTCCGGCCCGATCGCTACCCGGGCGACGTCGCCCAGCAACACCGGCACGCCGCCCGGTCCGGTGTCGAGCACGATGGATTCGAGATCGCCGACATCCGTCACGTAGCCCCGGCCGCGAACCATGAACTCGCGCTCGGCCATCTCCACCAGGCGTCCGCCGACGTCGATGTTGGACTGCTGGATCGCTTGCTTGACCGTCTTGAGTGACACCCCGTAGGCGCGCAACCGCACCGGGTCGACCTCGACCTGGTACTGGCGCACGAAGCCGCCGATCGAGGCCACTTCTGACACGCCATCGACCGACGACAGGCCGTATTGCAGGTACCAATCCTGGAAGGAGCGTAGCTCGGCCAGGGAGCGCTGGGGCGAGTTGAGCACGTACATGAAGGCCCAGCCGACGCCGGTGGCGTCGGGTCCGAGCTGCGGCGTCACCCCGGCGGGCAGGTCGCCGGCCAGCCCCGAGAGGTACTCCAGGACGCGCGAGCGCGCCCAGTAGAGATCGGTGCCGTCTTCGAAGATCACGTAGACGAAGGAGAAGCCGAAGAAGGAGTAGCCGCGCACGGTCTTGGCGTAGGGGACGGCGAGCATCTTGGAGGTGATCGGGTAGGTCACCTGGTCTTCGATCACCTGCGGCGCCTGGCCGGGAAACTCGGTGTAGAGGATCACCTGGACATCGGACAAGTCAGGGATCGCGTCCACCCGAGTCTCGCGGATCGACCAGGCACCGCCGAGCACCGCCAGCAGCACGCCGACGATGACCAGAAACTGGTTCTCCAGGGACCATTCGATGAGGCGATTCAGCATGCCCCGATTCCCCTCAGTGCCCGGCCTGCCCGGCTTCGGCGCTGGCTTGGCCGCGGTTGGCGATCATCTTCTGGATCGCTTCGCGCAGGGTCGACTCGGAGTCGAGCAGGAACTGGGCCGAGGTCACCACTGCGGCGCCTTCCTCCAGGCCGGCGCGGATCTCGGCGTAGCCCTCGGCCTCGTGTCCTACCGTCACGTCGCGGGGAACGAAGCGGCCGTCACCCCGGGCCACGACGACGACGTTACGCTGCCCGGTGCGTAGCACCGCCTGGCTCGGCACGGCGATCACGCCGCGCACCTGCACGGGCTGCAACTCGACGGTGGCGTACATCCCTTTGCGCAGCTTGCCGCCGGGGTTGGGCACCTCGATCTTGGCCCGCATGGTGCGGGTCTTCTCCGACAGCTCGGGCTCGAGGAAGCGCACCCGGCCGCTGAAGGTCTCGCCGGGGTAGTAGGACAACGAGATCCTGGCGTTGGTGCCCTCACGCACCCAGGCGAGCTGGTCTTCGAACAGCTCCACCGAGAGCCACAGGCTGGACAGGTTGGCGATGTGGAAGAGCTCCATGCCCGGCTGGACCGCCATGCCCTCGAGCCCCGCCATGCGCTTCATCACCAGGCCGTCGGCCGGCGCTCTGACTTCGAGGGTGCGGAAGACCTCGCCGGTCTCCTCGAGGCGGGCAATCTGCTCGGGCGAGATATCCCAGTAACCCAGGCGGATGCGGGCCGACTCGACCATCGACATCGCCCGCTGGCGCGCGTCTTCGGGCGCCTGGCGCATCTCCTCGGCGAACTCGAGGGCTGAGAGCAGTTCCTGCTCGGTCTGCACGAGCTCCGGCGAGTAGATCTCGAACAGCGGCCTGCCGCGGCGGACTTTCTCGCCGACGTAGTTGACGTAGACCTTCTCGACCCAGCCGGAGTATTTGGTGGTGACCGTCACCATACGCTGCTGGTCGAATTCCAGGTAGCCGACGGTCCGAATGGGCCGGGTCAGGTCGCGCCGAGTGGCGATCTCGGTGCGCACGTTCATGTTCTGGACCACCGCCGGATCGATCCGCACGACGGCGCCGTCGGTCATCGCTGCGCTGGCCTCGTCGGCATAGACCGGCGTGTAGTCCATGCCCATGCTGTCCTTGGCCGGCACCGGTGAGGTGATGGTCGGATCCATCGGGTTGCGGTAGAAGAGGATCTGGCGCTCGCCGTTGTCGGTTTTTGCCGGTACCAGGTCCAGCCCATCGATCGGGCAGGTCCCCGCTTCGCTCTCGACAATGTTCGCGTGGTCGGGGCAAGTCCACGTTTCTGCCGCCGCGGTTTGCTCGGCCACCGGGGCGTTGTCGACCCCGCGCATCGGCGTCAGGTCCATGCCGCAGATCGGGCAGGGCCCCGGCCCGTGCTCGATCACGTGCGGGTGCATGCCGCAGGACCAGAGCTGACCGTCGGAGGCCTCGGCAGAGTCCATGGCGGCCGAGTCGCCATGGTGGTGGCGCAGGCCCAGCAGGTCCGGGGGCAGGAATTGGGCTACCAGAATGCCGGCGACGAGGGCGACGAAGGCGAGGAGTGCCATCGCCAGGCCCGGCGTGGAGCTTTTCTCAGGGTTCATGCGAAGGATCCTCTGGAGGGGTTCCCAGGGGGTGGGCGACGGCTCGTTCCAGCCGTGCCTGGGCGACGGCGAGATCGGTGCGTGTGCGTGCTGCCGCGATGCGGACTTCGAACAAGACGACCTCGGCGTCCAAGAGATCGACCGCGTTCAGCTTGCCCGTGCTGTAGGCCGTTTCGGTCGAGCGCAGGGCTTCCCGGGCCTGTTTGAGCAGCACGTTGTCGAGCAGTTGCAGGTGCTCGAAGAGCAGCGGCATGCGCGAGGTGAGGTCGCCGATCGAGCTTTCGATGCGGGCCAGGAGCCGGCGTTGGTCTTCTTCAACCGCCCACCGTGTCGCCTGAGCCTCTTCGACCCCGGCCTCGAGCTTGCGGCGCCGGATCGGCAAATTCAGCGAGCCGCTCAAGGCAAAGATGTCGTCGCCGTTGGACGGCGGCGGGTCGAGCCGGCCCGGCGCATCCTCACGTGTTTCGACGGCGGTGTAAGAGAGACCGACGGTGATGTCGGGGCGGAAGCTCTTCTCCGCCAACTCGATCCGCGTGGCGGCGGCGGCGATCCGGGCCTCGGCGGCGGTCAGCTCGGGCCGGTGCTGCCGGGCGACTCGACGCAGGAGCTTGGAATCGAACACTGGTTGGCGTGGCTCGGGTAAGGTCAGTGAGTCGGCCAGTGTGCCGGCGGGCCGATCGCGCAAGGCGTTGAGGTCCGCCAGCAGGACGGAGCGCCGCTCGGCGATCTCGAGCAACCGGGTGTCGATGCGGGTGATCTGGGCCTGGATGCGGACGATCGCATGCTGCAGGCCGGTACCGGCGGCGTAGCGCGCCTGGGCCGCTTTTTCGTAACGGACCAGAGCGCTGCGCTCGGCCTTGACGATCGCTTCCTGGTCGTCGAGGAAGGCCAGCTCGTAAGCCAGTCGGCGGGTCTCGGTGAGCTTGTCGAGGCGCAGGGACTCGACCTCCGCCTCGACCGCAGCGGCGGCGAAGAGAGCCCCTTGCTCCTTGAGCGCCAGCTTGCCGAACCAGGGGAGCTTCTGCTGGATCGAGGCGCTCAACCGTTGCGGCCCGACCCGGGTCTCAGGCGGGAGCACGAAGACGGTGAGGGCGGCCACCGGGTCGGGCAGGGCACGCACCTGCGGCGCGCGCGCCGCGGCGGCGACGGCGAGTCGTCGTGCCCGGGCGATCTCGGGGTTGCGCTCGAGCACCTCGAACACGATCGCCCGCAGCGCCGGGGTGGCGAGGGCTTCGAGCAGCAGGTCCGAGCCGGAGCTCGATCGTTCGATGGGGGCGGCGAGGGTCTCGTCCATGCTCGGGGGGGACACCGGTGGCGTCTCCCGCCCTTGGGCAGGGCCTGGCGCTGGGGCCATCCAACACCACCCGATGGCTTGGCTCACCACGAGCCAGGCCGCAAACTTACCGTTCATGATTCTCCTTTCGAGGCAGGGTTTGCCGCGCGTCGGATCGACGCGGGCGCGCACTACGTCAAAAGGTGAATCAAATCAGCAGGACGCTATGCAGCGTGTAGAGGGGCCCGGGAGGCGGTGGGGGACACTCGGGTGCCTCGCCCTCGCCACGGTACGGTTGCGCCTCCGGGGCACCGGTCGAGCGGCTCGCCTCGGGCGTGACGTCGAAGGCGGCCGAGCTGGTGACGACCGCGAAGACCTCCGGCTCGGTTCGCGACGCGACGATGCAGCAGTCGGTGAGGGCCTCGACCGAAGACAGGCTCGGGCCTTCTGCCGGCTCTTCGGCAGCGGCTGCCATGGCCTCGTGGCAAGGGGCTTGGGTCTCAGTTTCGACCTTTGCAGGAGCCGTAGTCTCGGCCTTCTCATTCATCCTGCAAGGTTCGATCGCACAATTCCCACACAACAGCGCGCTGAGCGGTGTGGTGAGGCAGAGCAGGATGAGAGTGGCGCAGAGCGCACGGACCTTCATAGTATGAGTTTAGCGGACTCCGCCACGGGGAGCAAGGCGAGGCCGAGGCGAGGCAAGTTGGTCTCGGTCTTCGACGGGGGTGAACCCCCGTGCTATCGAAGGCGCCCCTCCGGGGCTTGGCGGCTGAAGCCGCAGTTCAGAGATACTGGCTTCAGCCAGAAAGCCCGCTTTGCGGGCGCCTTGCATAGCCCGGGCATTCATGGCCGGCGGGGGCTCGGACCGAGTCAATCGACGAAGCGAGACCTCCTACCTCACCACCGGCGCCGGCTGGCCTTGGCTTTCTTTGCGCTGCGATACATCGCTTGCGCCTTCTTGCCTGCGGCTCGCCTAGCGGCTTGGTCCCGGCGAATGGCCGACGACTGGAGCTCCCGCTCGAGAGCATGGTAGCTGTCCAACCGAGCGCTGTCGAAGCGGCCGTCGACGACCGATTGGCGCACCGCGCAGCCAGGCTCGTCCTGATGGGTGCAGTCGCGAAAGCGGCAGCCGGTGGCCAGCGCGGCGACGTCGTCGAAGGCCTGGCCCAGGCCGGCGTCGCCAGCCCACAGCTGCAGCTCGCGAAGGCCGGGGTTATCGATCAGCAGGGCGCCGCCAGGCAGCTCGACGAGCTGCCGATGGGTGGTGGTGTGGCACCCGCGATCGTCACCCGCACGGACCGTACCGGTGCGCAGCCGCTCCTCGCCGAGTAGGGAGTTGATCAAGCTCGACTTGCCGACACCGGAGGAGCCCAACAGAGCTACGGTACGGCGCGGCACCAGGTGGGAGCGCAGAGCACCCAGGCCTTGGCCGAGCAAGCAACTGACCGCAACCACCGGCGCACCCGGCGCGGTCAGCTCGACGGCCTGTCGGCGATCCTCCAGATCGTCGCACAGATCTGCCTTGTTGAGCACCACCACCGGCGCAGCGCCACTCTCCCAGGCGGTCACCAGCAGGCGTTCCAGCCGCCGCAGGTTGAAGTCACCGTCCAGGCCCATGACCAGGAACACGGTGTCGAGGTTGGCCGCGACGACCTGCTCGCGGGTACGGCGGCCAGCGGCGTGGCGCGAGAGGGTCGGGCCGCGCTGTAGCACGGCGTGGACCATCGCCCCTGTGTCTGTTCGCTGGATGGCGACCCAATCGCCGACAACGGGCAAGCCCTGTGTGTCGTCGGCTTGGTGCAAGAGGCGGCCGGCGACCTCGGCCTCGAGATCGTCTTGGGCCGTGGCGACGGTGCAACGGTGGCGGTGCTCGAGAACGATGCGGCCGACCTCGAGTCCTTGTTCAGTGTAGTTTCGAGCGTCTTCGATTCGGTCTTCGGTCCAGCCGAGGTGGATCAGTCGGGTTTGGCTCGTGAGCCCTTGCGATTCCATTGGAAGCCTCTCCTGAGCCTCGAGGCCGCTGGCGGGCGGCTCGGGCGCCTGGGGCGAGCGCCGGTCGATCGGCGTCGCCCTGTTTCCGGGGTCTCTGACCACGCGCCGACCGCCTCGACCGTTCGACCGAGGCAGCGACAGGACGGTTGCCCGAGAGGGCGGTTGCCCGAGCGATGCTTCGGCCGTGGGAGGCGGCGGGGGAACACGGGGGAGGGGCTTCAAACAGTCATAGGCGAATCGAAGCTATCACAGTCGGCTGTTGGGCGATCCGTCGGGCCAGCTGGCCTTGGCAGGTTCGAAGCAGAGGCTGATCTGATCTCTGGTGGGTCGATGAGTTGATGCGAATAAAGCGAGCAAACTCTTTTTTGAGATAGAATCACCATTCGATTGAGCAAGATGTCCCAATGTAAATTTCCTTAATTGGAGAATAAGTCTCTGTTAAGGAATTTTTTCTTTTAAAAGCATATTGTCTGTGTGCTTTTGAGAATTTCTGTCTTATCAGTAGGAATGCGGGTTTATGAGAATTGTCGAGAAAGAGGTCGATCAGGTCTTGACCCTTCTGCGCAACAAGATTCGCGAGAGGGGTTTCACTCAGCTTCAGGTCCAGGAAGCTCTGTCTTGGGGGCGTAGCTACATCAGCCAGCTGTTGACCAAGCAGAAGTCGCTGAGGGTCGAGCAGGTGCTGCTGATCCTCGACGTCATCGGCGTCGATCCGGCTGAGTTTTTCGCTGAGCTCTATCACTATCCGCGTGCAGCGGAGGGCTTTCGCACCCACGGCAGTGCGGACCGCTTGGCGAGTAGCGGTGGCACTGATTTGCCGGTCAATTTCGAAGAGATGCGCTCGTTGGTGCGCGGCCTGGTCTGGCTCTTGATCGACAAAGAAGTGATCGATGTCGACGAGCTCACGGCGACCGTCAAGATACGCAAGGACGACGCTTTTTCGGGCGACTCGGACCTCGACGACGGTCCGGCGAACTAGATCGCCCGCGTTCGAGCGGTCGCCATCCCCGGGGTTGAAACCCCGGGCTACGCTCTTCGGTCTCTACGAGACCAGCGTCCCCTCTCGGACCTAAGCTTCCGCGCCGGCCTCGACCAGGGCGGTACGCAGGGTCTTGACGTCGCTGACCCCGGTTTCGAAGAAGGAGATGTCGCCTTGGCGGTCGACGATCATCACCGTCGGTAGGCCGTAGATCCGGTAGCGTGGGGTCAAGGTGTCTTCGGGATCGAGCAATACGGGGTAGGGGAACGGGGTCTTGGTGATGTACTCGCGTACCGTCGCTTCGTCCTCACCGGAGTCGACCGCCAGGAAGTGGACGCCCTTGCCGTCGAATTCGCTGTGCAGCTCTTCGAGGAAGCGGGCCTGCAGCCGGCAGGGGCCGCACCAGGTAGCCCAGAACTCGACGACGACCACATCACCGAGGAAGTCTCTGGGGCCCATCATGTCGCCCTCGAGGGTGGCGAGACGAAAGTTCGGTGGCGGATAGCCTGAGTCTTCGGCGCCGTCGACGAGCGCCGTCTCTTCGAAGGGCGAGGCAATGGACGTCGACTTCGAGATCCAGCTGAAGGTCGCGGCCAGCACACCGAAGCAGGCAGCGACGAGGGCCAGCCAACGCAAGATCGCAAACGCGTTGGTGCGCGATGGGTCAGGGGTCTGGGAAGGGTCGTCCGACATCATGGGTCCTTGTCCGGATGGATGATTCGTCTCGCAGGCGCCTGCCGTTCGCTTGGCGAAGCGACCAGAAGAGTTACGCGGCTGCCGCGATTCGGGTTCTACGGCTCGGTAGATTCGTCTGAGGTGTCGTCTACCGCTTCGGCGTTCTCCTCCGGCAAGGGCTCCGCTGCGCGCAGCGCACCCAGTTTCTCACGGATCTCGCTGACTTTCTCTTGCGGTAGCAGCAGCACCGCGTCGCGCCCTTCGGTGGTCGCTGCCGCCAGGTCGCCCTGGGCGGCGAAGAGCGTCAGCTCCTCGCTGGTGTCCTCGGTGACGAGGGCGACGGTGAGCTCCGGATTCTCCAGATCGTAGCCTCGGTCGATCGCAGCCTGTCGGTCGATGATCTCTTCACCCTTGACCTCGGTCAGCGGGTAAAGGAAGTCACTTACCGCAGAGTAGGCGATGCGCTCCTCGCCCCGCTTCCAATCGGCGTCTTCGCGGCTCACCTCGAGAACCCCCTCGGCGTCTTCGAGTCGCGCCGATTCGATCTTGAACACCTGGGTTGAGGTCCAGGCCTTGGAGCGCCAGGCGCTCGCGGGGGTGGCCAGCGAGTCGCCGAGCTGGGTCGCGAGCTCGAACAGCTGACCGCTCTCGCGGCCATAGAAGGTCCCGTCGCTTCCCTCTTTCGCCTGGCCGAGCTCGAAGCGAAACGGTGCTTCGCGGCCGGCCAGCTGCACTTCGATCACGCCGCTGGCCGGCTCGAGGCCTAGACTCGCGGTATCGAGCAGCGGCTCGTCGAGGAAGGTCTCGATCCGTAGGCCGGTGATCTCCGTCAGTAGGCTGTTGACCGCGTCGTCGTCGGCGCGGTCGGTGAGCGGACTCTCGATCCAGAAGTCGTCGCCCCGTCGGGCGAGCAGAACCTTTTCGCCTCCACCGGGCAGCAAGCTACCTGGCAGCAGGGTGACGCGATCGATCTCGCCGCGGCTGGCGGTGAAGAGCTGTTTGTCGCGCCAGTCGCCGGGCTCTTGGGTCAGGTCGCCGAAGATCGTCGTGCCTACCTGGTAGGCGTCGGAGTTGCCGGCGACCCC
>JBCCGX010000211.1:0-11368 GCA_039029035.1 Acidobacteriota bacterium
AGCGTCGTGCGGCGCAGGTCGAGGGCGTCGCGGAAGAGCGCCTCGGCCGCCTCGATGTCACCACGGCTCTGCAGGCAGCTGGCCAGGTTGCTGCGGGTGGTCGCCAGGCTCGAGTGGTTCTCGCCCAGGACCTTCGTGCCGAGAGCCTCGGCGCGCTCGAATAGGGACGTGGCTGCAGAGTGCTGGCCGAGGTTGCACAGCACGATCGCCAGGTTGTTGAGGTTCACCAAGACTTGCGGATGGTCGTCGCCGAGCCGTTCGATCGTCGTATCGAGGGCGCGGCGGTAGATCGGCGCGGCCTCTTCCAGCTGGCCCTTGCGGCGCAGAACCAACGCCAGACTGTTGAGGGTCTCGGCGACCTTCTCGTGGTCTTCGCCGAGGACCTCCTGTTGCCGTTCCAGGGCCTGGCGCATCAAGACCTCGGCTTCGTCGAGCCGGCCGCGCATCGCCACCATCAGCGCCAGATCGGCCTCGCTCTGCGCTAATCTTGGATCGTCTGCATCGAGCTGTCGGCGACGCAGATCCAGAGCTTCGGAATGTAAGGCTTCGGCCTCGGCAATGCGGCCGCGGTCGGCCAGGTACTCGCCGACGTGTGCGAGGCTGTCGGCCAGCGCCGGATCGTTGGCGCTGAGGTGTTGGCGGCGTAGGTCGAGGGCTCTTCCCAGGTGGGGCGCCGCCTCGTCCAGCAGACCGAGACCCAAGTAGACACTACCGATAGCGTCCATCAGCGCCGCCTGAACGATGGGTTGGTCGGCGAGGTGATCGATCTTTGCCGCTGAGCGCTCCAGCAGTTGGCGGGCCGTGATGTCTTCGCCGCGGGCCTTCTCGGGGTCGGAGACCTTGAAGACGTCTTCGATAACGAAGCTGGCCACGGTTTGTGCCGTCAACCGCTCGGTGCGCGCCACTGCGGCTTGCCAGAGGGCGACGGCAAGACCTCCGGTGAGGGATAGGAAGATCAGGCCGGCGGCGGAGACTGCGAGGCGGTTGCGACGGATGAACTTGGCGGTCAGGTAACCCAGGCTGTCGTCGCGGGCGATGATCGGCAGGCGCTCGAGGTGGCGGCGGATGTCCTCGCTCAGTTGCTGCGCCGAGCCGTAGCGCCGCTCGGGCGTCTTGCGCATCGCCATCCTGACGATATTGTCGAGGTCGCCGCGCAGCCGGCGCCGCAGCTGCTCGGCGGTGGCGTCGCGCCGGCGGCTGATTGCATCGCGAGTCGGTGTCCCGTTGGAGCTGTCGCCCGGCTCGGCGACTCTGAAGGTCGCGCTCGGCCGTTCGGGCTCCTGGTGGCAGATCACGCGCTCGATTTCGCGCTGGGTCAGCTGCTCGATGCGATAGGGACGCTGGCCGGTCAACAAGCGGTAAAGCAGCACACCGAGGGCGTAGACGTCGCTGGCTGTGGTCACGGGGCGATCGAGCACCTGCTCCGGGCTGGCGTACTCCGGGGTCATCGGCCGCGGCCCGTCCAGGGTCAGCTCTCCCGTCGTCTCGGTGCTGTCGGGCTCGATCAGCTTGGCGATGCCAAAGTCGAGCAGCTTGGGGGAGCCCTCTTCAGTCACCAGGATGTTCGAGGGCTTGAGATCGCGGTGGATCACCAGGTTCTGGTGCGCGTAGTGCACTGCTGAGCAGACGGTACGAAAAAGTTGTAGACGATCTGCGATCGACAACGATCTGCGATCGCAGTAGGTGTCGATCGGCTCGCCGTCGATGCGCTCCATCACCAGGTAGGGGAGGCCGTCGCTGGTGACCCCGCCATCGAGCAGCCGGGCGATGTTGGGGTGGACGAGATTGGCCAGGATCTGGCGCTCCTGGCGGAAGCGGGCGACCATGCGCTCGGAGTCCATGCCATGGCGAATGAGCTTGATCGCCACCTGCTGGTGATATTGCTCGTCCGCCCGAACGGAGGCGTAGACCGCTGCCATGCCGCCGCGGCCAATCTCGCGCAAGATGCGGTAGTTGCCGAGGCGAGTGCCGGCAACGCTCTGTCCGCGGGCCAGCATCTGGCCGCCGATCTCGAGCACTTTGCCGTCGAGCAAGGTGACGTCCAGGTCCTCCGCCCCCAGCAGCGACTCGACCTCGGTGCGCAACTCGGTGTCGTCGCCGCAGGCCTGATCGAGGAGCGCCCGGCGCTCCGCCGGCGAGCGCGTCGAGGCGCTTTCGAAGACGGCCTGGATCTGCTGCCAGCGCTCGGGGGTCATCGACCAGCGATCAGCTCGGCGCGGAGTCTGCCGCCGCCGGCGCGGAGGCGGTTGACTCGACCGGCTCGGCGTCGCTGAGCTCGCGCTTCAGCCAGGCCTGGGCCAACCGCGCTTCACGCTTCACCGTGGCGACCGAAATACCGAGCACTTCGGCGGTCTCCTCGATGGTCAGACCACCAAAGTGACGCAGCTCGAGGATCTTGCTCTGGCGCGTGGCAAAGCCGGCCAGGCGCTCCAGCGCGTCATCAAGGGCGATCAGTTCGGTGGCGTTCTTGTCGACCGCTGCCATGTCGTCGTTGAGAGGGACGCGCCGTGCCTGGCCGCCGCGCTTCTCGGTCTTGTGCCGCCGAGCGTGCTTGAGCACGACGCGTCGCATGAGCTCCGCCGCGACGCCGAAGAACTGGGCGCGACTCTGCCATTTGACGCGATTTTGATCGACCAGCTGCAGGTAGGTCTCGTTGACCAGAGCCGTCGGCTGCAGAGTATGGTTGCGGCGCTCGCGGCGCATGTAACGGGCTGCTTGCCGGCGCAGCTCCTCGTAGACGACCGGCATCAACGCTTCGAGAGCTTGCGCGTCGCCCTCGCACCAATCGATGAGCATCTGGGTGACGTCTCGAGGTGGTTGTTGCATTTTTCGTCCTCAGACCTGTTCGTCCCCAGACCTGCTCGTCCCTCAGACCCACCGTGCGCTACGGCCGATCACGGTGCCGCTTCCCTGAAAAGAGGCCAGGTTCAATAGGGGGCAGATTATCATCCCGAGCTCTTTTGCCGAGCTCGCTACGAGGCTCCGAGGATGGACCGCGGAGCACCGGGAGACGAAAGTTGATCGTCGATGAGGGAGAAAGGGCACGGTTTGCGCCACGGACCCATGAGACGGGTCGTAGACACCACTGCGAGAGGGCACCTTGGAACTGCGAGATCCGGAAAGGACCGTAATGCAAACGACAAACCACCGTCCATCCAACATCAGACGGCACCACGGAAGGTTCTTTGGAACACTGTGGATGGCGGGAACACCGTGGATCGCGGGAACACCGTGGATCGCGGGAACACCGTGGATCGTGGGAGTCCTGTGGCTCGCGCGGCTTGGCGCGGCGCCGCTGGCGGCGGCCGTCCCTTGCGAGCTACCGGTCGCACCGCCGTCCGAAGCGGCTGTTGTTCGGCTCGATGCGCTGGGTAACGATCTCTACGTTGACCTGATCGCCGAACCGGCGCTGCTTTCGATCGATGTCAACGTGGTGCGGGACGAGTCGGGGCTAGTCGCCTCGGCCACCGCTTCGATACCGTCGTCCGGCCTTGTCCAGCTGGTCTTTCCGGGGGTGCTGGCTGGCGCCGAGAACGAGGACATTCGGTACCACATCGTTGCCATGGCCGGGACCGCCCAGGCCATGAGGCCGTTCCCTTTCTCGCTCTTCTTCGACTGCGCTGCCGGCCCTTGTGATTTCGATTTCGCTCCCGGCATCACCACCGACGGCTTGCTGGTGACGCACAAGCTGTCCGCCAAGCTGGCGGAGAACCCCTGCAACGTGATGGCTCAGCTGCAGTCCTTGAAGAACGATGCCGACGTGGAGATACGCTTCGCCGCTCATACCCTCGAGAGGCAACTGATCCGACGCGAGCTGAACGTGCCGGCGGCGAATCGCTGCACCTACGAATGGCAGACCGTGGTGCCCTTTCGCCGCGAAGCCTGGAATGAGCTGGCTGAGCCCGCTGTGGCGGCGAACGACCTCTTCACCGTCGCTTTCACCAGTGGCCTGGAGAGTGGCGCCGCCTCGTGCTACATGCTGCAGGGCACGGGGCTACTCGGCGAGCCCGGCCTGGGGTCGTTTCCGGGTCCCGACACGCCGCTACACAGCAGCTCGACCGATATCGAGCAGTCGATCCTATGCCTCGGTCACCAGAGCTCCTGCACCAGCTTTCTCTGTCGCGGCGAAGTGGATACAACCCTGGAGCTGACGCGCTGCCTGGGAGCGGAAGCCGAGACCTGCCCCGGAGGGCGCCAGGCCGAGGCCTCGGCCCGGCACCAGTTTCTCTACGCCATCGGTGGGCAGACGATCGTCGACAGCACCCTCGACGTAACGGCCCTGTCCGAATGCGCCGACCCGAGCTGCAGCCAACCGCCCATCATCGACGAAGACGAGGAGTCTCGGCGCGACGCGACGGTCGGCGAAGAGACACCGGCCCGAATCAGCCTGACCGGCAGCCTGCGGTTGACCTACTCCGCCGATAGTGCCTGGCGCAACGGCGCGGCCTATGCCGTGACCGAGGCCAATGCCACCTACACGATGGGTCTCCTGGGCCGGAGTGCCACATGCACCGAGAGCGAGTTGAGTGAGGCAACGATCACGGCGCCGGAGCTGCCGTCCGTTCGCACCGGCGGATTGAAGATGCGGCGCTGGTGGCCGGACAACGATGATGGCTTTGGCGTGCCTGGCACGCCGGTGGACCTCGATCCGCCGATCCCTCTGATCTGCGAGGGCGGCGGGCAGTAGCGCCGCAGGTTCGCGGTAGGGGCGGGGCGCACGGCGTGCGCCCATGTCCTGGCCCAAGGGCGCGATGTAGGGGCCCGCTCGAGGAGTCTTTCGCCTGCAACTGAAGAGCTCGGTCTCGGGGTAGGACTCGGCACGCCCACGAGACCGGATAGAGAAGCGGCCGTGTGGGCCGCGTGGACGAAGTGTGCCGAAAAAAGGAGTCGATATGCTCAAGACAACCCTCCGCTATGCCATGCTCTGCTCGCTGCTCGTGTTGGCCGCCGCACCGGCCACGGCCGCTGATGCCAACTTCCAGGCCAATTGTGATCCGGTGGATCCGGATAGCCTCTACTGTGAGTTCGACGCCAACCGGACCCCACCAGGGCAGACCCCGACCAGCTGTGGCTTGGCCTTCCCGGTGCGCTACTTCTGGCGCTTCGGCGACGGCGCCAGCGCGGTGACGCCGGTGCCCTTCGTCGATCATCTCTACGGGCCGACACCGGTCTTCACCCCCGTGCTCAACGTCTGTATGTCTGTCGAGTGCTCCGACGGCACGACCGCCTATCAGTGTCACTGCCTCGATTTCACCGGCCAGGGAAACTTCGGGAGCTGCATCGAGCCGGGGGGCTGGACGCCGCGCTAGCGTTTATCCAATCCTAGATCGCCTTGGGGCCGCCACGCTCGGCCCCGTTGCAGCCCGATTACCCAACGCTTGTCGCGTCATGGAGCCTGGGACCTCAGCTCCAGGTTCTGGAGGCGCCGTTGGGCGGCCTCGGTGCGGGGGTCGTCGGCGCCGAATTCGGCTAGCAACTGTGCATGCCCGCTCTCGAGCAGCGGGCGCGCCGTATCGGTCCGGCCGGTGGCCGCATGGCAGGCGCCGAGCAGGCTACGCACCACAGCGATCCGCCAATGCCCGTTGGGCCGTAAGCGCTGGCGGCGCTCGAGGCTCTCGGCGAGCAAGGTCTCGGCGGCAGTGGGCCGATCCTGGGCCAGCAGAGTTTCCGCCAGCTCGTCGAGCCAGCGAGTGAGGAGGACCTCCGAAGCGCCGGGAGCCTGTCGCTGGATCTCGAGGCCCTGGCGGGCGAGGGTTTCCGCCTCGTCCAGCCGGCCGTCTCGACGCTCTAGCTGAGCCAGCTGGTAGAGGCCGTAGGTCACATCCGGGTGGGTTGCCGGCAGCACCCGGCGGTTGATCGCCAGAGCCTCTTGATAAAGCTGGCGGGCGGCAGCAAGGTTCCCCCGGCGCTGGTTGAGGCGGGCCAGGTTGTTGAGCACCAGCGTTACATCCGGGTGGTCGGGTCCGAGGTTCTTGCGCTTGATCGCCAGAGCTCGGCGATAGAGAGGCTCGGCCGCCTTGCTGTCGCCGTTGCGGTCGAGGGTGTCGGCCAGGTTGTTGAGTGTGCCGGCGACGTCCGGGTGCTCCGGCCCGAGCGTTCGCTGACGGCGTTCGAGCACTTCCCACAAGAACTCGGCGGCGGTCTCCAGGTCGCCTTGGTAAGCCTTGGTGACGGCCAGATTGTTGAGGCTCAGCAGTGTGTCGTTATGGTCGTGGCCAAGGGCCTTACGTTGCACCGTCAGGGCTTGCTGGAAGAAGTCAGCGGCGGTCTCGAAATCGCCGGTGGCGACCAGTGTTTCACCGAGGTAGACGCGGCTGCTGGCAACGTCCAGGTGGCGCTCGTTGAGGTGCTCGAGGCGTAGGGCCAAAGCATCCCTCAACAGGGGCTGGGCGGCCTGGTACAGGCCGAGGTTGTAGTAGACCCGGCCCATGACGGCCATCATGTTGGCCAGCACGAGCGGTTGATCGGTCAGATCTTGCCGGATCTGCGCCGCCCCGCGTTCCAGAACTTCGCGCGCAGTGATCGTCTCGCCGGGCGTTTGGGTTGGATCCGAGCTCTCGAACAAACCGATCATCGTCTCGGAAACTTGCTCCGCCTGGACGGCCGCGCGGCGCGCGCGGTCGCGCTCGGCGGCCAGACGCAAGGAGTAGAGGGCGATGATCGACGCGATCACCAGCATCGCCGCCGCGACCAGGCGATGGCGCAGGAGAAACTTCCCCAACCGATAGGTCAGAGTATCCCGGCGGGCATCGACCGGCAGGCCTTCGAGATGATTGCGCAGGTCATCCGCCAGCAGGCGCGCCGAGCTGTAGCGGCGCTCCGGCTCCTTGCGCAGAGCTTTGAGCGTGATGGTGTCGAGGTCGCCGACCAGGCGCTGGCGCAAGCGTCGCTCGTGGGGGTGTTGCCGGTGACCGATCGCCTGGCTCGGTTTCTCCGGAGTGGCTTCGCCGACGAGGCGTTCGACCTCCGCCGGCCGAGCCCCTTGGAGAGGGTAGGGGTGCGCACCGGTGAGCAAGCGGTAGAGCACGACACCGAGAGAGTAGACATCGGTGGCGGTGGTGAGATGCTCGCCGCGGATCTGCTCGGGGCTGGCGAAGGGCAGGGTGAGGAAGCGCAGCCCCGGCGCCGTCGTTACCATCGAGGGCTCGAAGACGCTCTCCAGCGGCTTGGCGATGCCGAAGTCGAGCAGCTTCGGGACGCCTTCCGCCGTGACCAGAATGTTGGCCGGCTTGATGTCGCGATGGATCACCAGGTTGCGGTGGGCGTAGTCCACCGCCGTACAGACCTGGCGAAAGAGGTCGATCCGGGCCCGCACGGGGAGTTGGCGGTCGTTGCAATAGCTCTCCAGGTCTTGCCCTTCGACGTACTCCATGACGAAGTAGGGCAGGCCGGCGGCAGACGTACCGCCGTCGAGCAAGCGGGCGATGTTCGGATGTTCGAGAGAGGCCAGAATCTGGCGCTCCAGGCGCTGGCGTTGGCGCAACTCACGACTGTCGAGCTCACGGCGTATGACCTTGACCGCCACCCGTTTGCGAAACTGGCCGTCGTCGCGCTCGGCCAGGTAGACCGTGCTCAGGCCACCGCGACCCAGGATCTCGAGCAGGCGGTAGGGCCCGAGGTGCTCGCCGGCCCGCGGATCGTCGAGCTCTCGACCGGGCGGCTCTGCGGCGGTGATGGCGGCGCCGATGCGTGTTGCCGAATCGGTACCGAAGCGCAGCAGCGAGCTCACCTCCTGGCGAAGCTCCGAGTCGTCGGCGCACTCGCGGTCGAGAAACGCCTGACGCTCGTGCCCTTCGAGCTCGCTGGCGGCGTGAAAGAGCTCTTCGATCTCCTGGAAACGGTCGCCTGGCATCAACTCGACCGAGCGTCCTCAGGCCTCTGCGCCCGCCATCTCGCGCCGCAGCCAGGCCTTGGCCATCTGCAGATCGCGCTCGACCGTGGCGTGGGAGATCTGGAGGATCTCCGCCGTTTCGCGGATGCTCAGGCCGGTGAAGAAGCGCAGCTCGACGACACGGGCCTTGCGACGATCCATGCTCGCCAGCTGATCGAGTGCTTCGTCGAGAGCCAGGATCTCGAAGCGCGGCTCGTCAGCCAGGTCGACGGTCTCGAGGTCGACCAAGAGGTCGTCGCCGCGCTTCTGGGCCCGCCGCCGCCGAGCTGAATCCACCAGCACACGGCGCATCTGGCGCGCCGCGACAGTGAAGAAATGACTGCGATCCCGCCAATCGACGCGCAGCCCGAGAAGGCGCATGTAGGCTTCGTTGACCAGGGCGGTGGTCTGCAGCAGGTGGCCCTGGCGCTCATGCCGCATCTGGTGGTGAGCCAGTCGATGCAGCTCTTGGTACACCGAGCGGCTGAGCTCCTCGGCCGCTTCGTCGCTGCCCTCCCGCCAGCGACGAAGCAACTCGGTGACCGTCGATTCGGGCATCCCGGCGTCAGGACTCGATGAAGCGCACCATGTCAGCCATCGTGAAGTGTTCCGGAGTAGCCGATGGCAAAGTCGGCTTCCACAGCGGCTCGGCGCAGACGTAGGATTCTTCGTCGGACTTGAGGAAGCCGTGAAAGATTTCCGCGACGATCCGGCCGCCGACTTCGCCCAGGCGCTCGCCGTCGTGTAGCAGCTCGGCTTCCTTCAGGATGTAGTACCACAGCGGCGCCTCGTCCTTGATCCCCATCTCCTCGCTGGTGAGCGGCTCGATGCCCATGCGGCGGGCAACGGTCTGACCTGAGGGCAGCCCGAGAGCCTTGCCGCGCAGCAGGTTGCGGACCGACAGGGAGCGCAGCTCCGGTTTCTTGTCGGGGACGAAGGGCAGATCGTGGGTCTCGAGGGCGATCTTGGTGTCGATCTTGCGCCCCGGCTGCGGCGGGCAGGCGGGATCGAGATCGAAGAAGTTACGCCAATCGACGACGTGCTCCGGCGGCACCTCATTGAAGGCGCCGAGCTCACTGAACAGCTTGGCCGCGGGGCAGCCCTCGTTGAGCTTGTACACCGAGCGTAGCTGGCTGTGGCCGAAGCGGTAGGCGGCGACGGTGAACTCGACCGGGATGAAGGGATGGTGCTTGAAATGGTAGAACTTGCGGCCGTTGGCCCGGATGTCGGCGATGATGTCCGGCCCGGTGAGCTTGGGGATGTACTCCCAGATCAAGATCCACTGGTAATGCCAACGGGTCAGGCGCTCGGCCTCCTCGAAGACCTCCGCCTCCGGTACGCCTTCCTCGCGCAGATGGTCGACGATGCGGTTGTGGAATTTCAAGAACAGCAGGTGAAGCTGCGAGGTGATCAGGCTGACGTCGTTGCGCGGGTCGCCGATCAGAGCCACGTGCTGGCGGTTGCGCTGCAGATCCTCCGGGTTCTTCTCCGTTCCGGTCAGCAGCTTGGCCTTGTCGTTCTGATCGTAGAGGAACGGGTTGGCTTCGGGCCCCAGGCCGTAGACGCAATCGAGATCGAGGCCCGGGGTACGGAAGTCCTTGATCGCCGCCGGATCGTTCTTTCGATCGAGAGCCGAAGTGGTGTCGAAGGTGATGTCGTGAGCCACGAACTGGCCGAGGAAGGTGAAGCCTGCCGGCATCTCCTTGCTGTCGCCGGATTCGTCCCCTGGAACTTCGAGCTCCATCGACAGACCGAGATCGATGAGGTATTGGTCCGGCGGCGAGAATGCCTTGGCGGTTCTGAACAGACGGCCGAAACGGCCTTCTTCATGAAAGGTCGAGGCGCCGTTGTCGAGGCCTCGCTGCGAAGTCATGCCATGTGGTTTGGTCATCTCTTCCCCTATCTGGTCGCCCCCGGGTGAACGGATAGAAATCTGGGAGAGATTCTACCGTATACAGGACGACTGGATACCGGCTCTGGCCTCGAGGCGGACGATTGCGACTTCGACCTGCTCGACGGTCCAATCGCGGCTCGGATAGGCCGAAGGCTCCAGGGAACGCAGGGGACGATCCTGGGAGCTCGAGCCGTGTCCCAGTGGAGGCAGCTCGAGCCAGCGGAAGTCGGTCGCATCGAGAGTCGCGAAGACCTTCAGCGTATCGATGCCGGCGTCGAGATCCGCCGGCAGATCAGCCCGGAGGGGAAGCAAGATCTCGTTGTCGGGATCGAGCGTGCTCGAGGTTCCGTCTCGGGTCTGGGGAAAAATCTGTGCGACACTGCAGGCCGGCTGCAGATCGAGGACCGTCACGTCGAAGGGTTGGCGTGCCTGGTTCTCGATCCGTAGACAGAGCCAGTCGCCGACCGCCACGTCGAGGCGAGAGCTGCCGGCGTTCACGAGAAGGTGCCGCGGTGAGTCGGTGGGGTCGTAATCAGCCGGCAGGCGCTCGAGAGAGACACGGAGCCGGCCGGCCAACGGCGATCCATCGTCCGCGTTGCGCAAGGTTTGCAACTCGCGATAACGCGAGAGATGGTGTTCGCGATGGGTTCGCGGCGAGGGACCGCCCTCCGCTGCGGCATGGGGCAGAGCCCGGTCGCCAGCATGGATCGACGAGCGTCGATGCCGTCGCAAGATCCGGGCCCAGGCATCGACCGCGCCGACCTCTTCGATCTCGACCTCGGCCAGAGCGGCGTCGGAGGCAGGGGAATCGGCGGCCTCGTCGGTGACGATGGTGAATCGGTCACCGGTTTGCACGGCCTGGGCTTCGCCGGTATTGAGGAGCGCCCGGTCGCCAACAACTCGGAGAACGCAGAGCGTCTGCCGCCGCGGCGGGGCGAAGGCGCGGTCGAAGAGCAAACGGTGGACATCGCCCTCGATCTGTGGCGTCTGCTCTTCGAGCTGGCTGCGGACTTGTGCCGTCAGTCGGCGATGGAGTTGGTGGTAGGTTGTTCTGGGGGCGGCACGGCGCAGACCCTCGAGGAGCCAGTGGGTGAGCGCGCCAGCCTTGCCGATCCCAGGGAGCCACTGTTCGAAGGCCAGCTCGTGCGCCCGGCAGGCGGCGAGCAAAACGTAGCCCCTGGGATCGGGCAGCCAACCGCTGCTGAGGATGGCGTCGCGTGGGGTCGAGCCTGCGGCCTGGCGCCAGCGCTCGACCAGGGTCGCCGGGGTCGCCACGTCGCTCACCGTCGGGCGTGGTGTCGAATCGACTCGGCTGCCGCCGCGCGGCGTGGGACCGGAGCGCGTCGCGCCGCCAGCATGGCAGCAATCGAGAACCAGAGTGACGTACAGCTCCCTGTCGACCATCTCTGCCAGCAGATGGGCGATCTCGATGTCGCGCAGATGGCGGGCCGAAGGGTCGGTGATGTTGCATGGGACCAGCGTTTCGTCGAGACCGTTCGGCTTGATCGTCGGGGCAATCGTCGGAACCCGTCCGCCGTGGCCGGAATAGTGCACCAGGACCTGGTCACCTGCCCGGGCGCGATCGCTCAGGCGCCGCCAAGCGG
>JBCCGX010000212.1:0-11366 GCA_039029035.1 Acidobacteriota bacterium
CTCGCGAGCCTGGTCCACCGTGTCCTGGATCAGACCGGCGACCCAGCGGCGGAACATCCGGCGTGGCACCACCAGCCCGGCGAGGCCGAGGTCGAAGTCGAGCTCGAGGGAGAGGAGGGTGCCGCCGTCTTGCGGGCGCGACTCGAAGCTCCATGCCGCGTCCCACTTCTTGAACTTGCCGGCGACCTGATGGTGCAGCACTCGGTCGCCATCGAGTCGACACTCGAGCTGTTGCACGACCCGCTGGCCAAAGAACTGTAGGACGACCTCTGCCAGGTGTCGGTCTTCGGCCTCTTCCAGCGTGCGCGTCGCCGCGACGCCGGGCATCCACTGGGGCCAGAGGTCGGTGTCGAGGAAGAGCTGTCGCACCACGGCCACGGGCGCGTCGATACGGGTGACTCTGCGGATCACCGATCACCTCCTTCGACCTTGGGAATGCGGAAGGTTTCGCCCATGTACCAGACCCTCAGGCCCCGCGCTTCGCGCACCACTTCGAGAACCTTCTGCCGCCTGGCGGCCGGGTGACTCTGGCTGGCGCGGAGCTGCCGTCGGCGGACGCCGAGGGCGTCGAGTGCGGTGCGCAAAGCGGTGCGCATTCGGCGTCGGGCGCCGAGGCTCCAGAACGGCGTCTCGAGCTGTAGGGTGGTCTGCACCCGAGCCGAGGTCGCCCCGACGTCCGGAGCAGTCTCACCGATCTCGACCTGCCCCGAGATCTCGGGGCGGCCGAGGCTGTCGATCTGCCGAAAGGCCAGGCCGGTCGCGGAGCGCAGGACCTCGAGGTTGACACTCCGGTCGTCCCAACCGGGCGCCCGCAGCTCGATGAGCGTCACGTCGCCCTCACGGGTCAGGACCTGGCAGCGCTCGATGCCCGGGACCCAGGCGGCATATCGCGTGAGATCTGTGGCGACGGCCAGGAGCTCCTGCTGGGTGCCCTCGAGGCGGGCGCTGACGCGCGCGGTTCGCAGCATACTCTAGCTTCCTTCTCCAGGGCTCAGGTCGCCGTTGGCGACGGTGAGGCGGCTACGGTATCGATCGATCAGCCGGGTCGGCAGGCTCAGACCGGCGCTCCACGAGGCGCGGGTGGCCTTCACCAGGCCGCCCGGCAGCCGGCGGCCGATCTCACCGGGGTGCCGGCCGCGCCAAAGCCCCGTCTCCTCTTCGAGTGAGTGCAGAAAAACCTCGATCAGGCGGAACGGCTCGTCCAGGCTGTCGAGTCCCGCCTGGACGAGGGCATGTGGAGTGGGCAGCGCTTCGAATCTGCGGGGCGATTGGGCAGCTCTCAGCGCGGATCGGGGAGCTTCGGCGTTGACCTCGATCGTCGGCACCGCAGTCGCCACCGCAGCTGTGTCTTTGCTCCTGTCGGACCCCCGTGCGGCCTCGCTCGCCGGATCAGGAGGTTTCGTCTCCAGCAATTGTTCCTGTAGATCGCGCACCCGACCGGCCAGAGCCGGAACGATCGGCCAAGCGATCTGGGGCCGCGTCTCGAGCAGGTTGCGGAAGCGGCTGCGGGAGAGGAGGAGGCATTCGGTCGGTTCGAGGGCTACGGCGCTGGCCGAGCGCGGTTGATCGTCGAGCAAGGCGATCTCACCGAGCACATCACCCTCACCGAGAACGGCCAACGGAATGGGTTCCCCGTCGCGGGTCTTGAAGACCTCGACCCGGCCAGCGGTGATGATGAACAAGCCGAGGCCGGTGGAGCCTTCCTGCAGAATCAAGTCGCCCGGGGTGTACTCCTTCAACAGGCACAATCGCGCCAGGCGTTGCAGGTCGCTCTCGGACAGAGCGGCGAAGAGGCGCACCCGGGTGAGCGCGGCCTCGATTCGTGGCGAAGTTGGGCGGCGCCACAACATGGCGCGAGCGTATCGCACTGTTTGCCCCCGGGACCGCGGCGATCGGAAAACGCCGGATAGAATGCGCTCTTCATGTGGAACAACCTGTACACGGTGGCCGCAGCGGCGCCGGAATTCCTTGCCGAAGCAGCGATTTGTATCCTCGCCGGGGCGGTGATCGCCTACCTGTGCTCGCGTCTCGGGCTGGTGCCGATCGTTGGCTTTCTCGCCACCGGTGTGGTGATCGGGCCCAATGCGCTCGGCTTGGTGCGCAACCAGGAGCTGATCACCCAGGCGGCTGAGCTCGGTGTCATCCTGTTGCTCTACACCATCGGCATCGAGTTCAGCCTCGACAAGCTGGCGCGCATCAAGAAGCTGATCTTCGGCGGTGGTGGCTTGCAGGTGGGCCTGGTGACCCTGGCCACGGCCGGCTTGCTGATGTTTTTCGACGTCGACTGGAAGGTCGGCCTCTTCACCGGCTTCCTGGTCGCCCTGAGCTCCACCGCCATCGTGCTCAAGCTGCTCGGCGATCGCGGCGAGACCAACGCCGACCATGGCCAGGTAGGGCTGGGTCTGTTGATTTTTCAGGATCTGGCGATCATCGCCATGGTCTTGCTGGTGCCGGGGCTGGCGGGCCAGGGCGGCTCGCTGATGGATATCGCCTGGGCTCTGGGTAAGGCGGGGCTGATCATCGTCGTCGTGCTGGCCGTCGCCCGTCGTCTCATGCCGCCGGTGCTCGAGCGGGTCGCCTTGACCTGCTCGCCGGAGATCTTCCTGCTCAGTGTCATCGCCATCTGCCTGAGCACGGCCTACCTCACCAGCCTGGCAGGGATCAGTGTCTCTCTCGGCGCCTTCCTGGCCGGTCTGGTGGTCTCAGAGAGCCGCTTCAGCCACCACGCCTTTGCCGAAATCATGCCGCTGCAGATTCTCTTCAGCGCCATCTTCTTCGTCTCGGTCGGCATGCTGCTCGACCTCGATTTCTTCTTCCACAACCTACCGCTGGTGCTGGCGGCGATCAGCATCGTACTGTTGCTCAAAGTGCTCACCACCGGCCTGGCGGCGCTAGCCCTGGGCTATCGCCTGCCGGTGGCGATCAGCTCGTCCCTGATGCTGGCCCAGGTGGGGGAGTTCTCTTTTGTGCTCGAGCACACCGGCCGCGAAATGGGGCTCTATCCCGCTGGCATGGCCGAGGTTGGCTCGCAGACTTTCATCGCCGCGACGGTGGTGCTGATGGTGCTGACCCCGGCATTGACTCGCCTCGGTGCGACGCTGGCGGAGCGCCTCGAGAGCCGGCGGGAAGCGGCGGAGCAAAAACAAGCCGAGGCCACGGTGGACCCGGAGACCGAGGCTGCGATCGCCGACCTCGACGGCCATGTTTTGATTTCGGGCTACGCTCAGAGCGCCCGTCGGCTGGTGCCGGTGTTCAAGGAGCGTGGCATCCCGCTGGTGGTGACCACCTTGAGCCCGACGGGTGCCAATGAGGTCGAGGCCCTCGGTTTGCTCGCCTTACGGGGTGACTCCACCAAGGGGGAGACCTTGCGCCACGCCGGGATTCAGCGCGCCCGGGCGATGATCATTGCCGATGACGAGCCGGCCCAGGCCCAGAGCATCGCCCATGTCGCTCGCAGCCTCAACCCGGACCTCCACATCAGTATTCGCACCCGCTCGACGGCCGACGTGGTGGCGCTGCACGAGTCAGGCGCCGACGAAGTGATCACCGAAGAGCTCGAGAGCACCCTCTCCGTTTGTGGCGGCGTGCTCGCCCTCTACGGCATCAGTGGGGAGGAGATCGCCGCCCACGCCGAGACGGTGCGCCAAGCAGCGAGCCGCGGCGAGCTCGCCGGTGCGTCGCCCGCGGTGGAGGTCGCTGCCGGGTCCCAACCGACGACCGTCGGCGGGCGAACCGTGGTCGACACCGAGCAGCCGGTCGAGCTCACGGTGGCCGGCGAGACCGCCTGCTCCCACGTCGCCTCGATCCGCCGCGTCCTGCCGCGCTCCAGCGGCTGCGAGGAGTGCCTGGCGAAGGGTGACAGCTGGGTCCACCTGCGGGTCTGCATGACCTGCGGCCATGTCGGCTGTTGTGATACCTCGCCCAACCAACACGCCACCGCGCATCATCACGCTACGGGGCATCCCATCGTGCGCTCCCTCGAGCCGGGAGAGACCTGGGGGTGGTGTTACGTCGACGAAGAGATGCTGTAAAGCAACTTTGGCGCCCGCTTTTCGTTCCACGTATCTGCTGCCCGACAGTATCCGTACCCGATCATGGATAGAGGAGCTCGCTGGTGAGGAATCTAGGACGCTTTGTTTACCTGCTCGCCCTGCTCTTCTCGGCAGCCCAGCTCACCGCCGAGACCACCGGCGCCCACAGCGGCCTGGCAGCCCGCATCGATCGCCTGATGACGGCGAGCTATGCGGCCGACGAGCCCGGCGCGGCGGTCATCGTCGTCGACGACGGCGAAGTGGTCTACCGCGGCGCCCGTGGCATGGCCAACCTGGAGCTTGGTGTCCCCCTGACGCCCGATCACGTCTTTCGCCTGGGGTCGATCACCAAGCAATTCACCGCTGTTGCCATCCTCTTGCTGGAGGAGCGCGGCAAGCTCTCGGTGCAGGATCCGATCACCAAGTATCTGCCGGACTATCCGACCGATGGCCACACGATCACGATCGAGCATCTGCTGACCCACACGTCGGGGATCTTCAGCTATACCTCGATCCCCGGTTACATGGACGCCAAGGTCCAGAGGGATTTGACGGTCGACGAGCTGATCGACGAATTCGATGACCAAGAGATGGAGTTCGCGCCCGGCGAACGCTGGAGCTACAGCAACTCGGGCTATGTGCTGCTCGGCGCCATCATCGAAAAGGTCTCCGGCAGCAGCTACGCCGATTTCATCGACGAGCACATCTTCACTCCCCTCGGCATGACGGCGAGCGAATACGGCGGCCTCCAGTTGATCCCCAAGCGGGCGGCGGGCTATGCCAGAGATGGCGCGGGCGGCTATCGCAACGCCCCCTATCTGAGCATGACCCAGCCCCATGCCGCTGGCTCTCTGCTCTCGACGGTCGATGATCTGGCGCTCTGGGACCGGGCCCTCGACAGCGACGAGCTGTTAGCCGCCAGCTCGCGCCAGCGGATGTTCACCCCCTACGATCTGGCTGGCGGAGACCCCACCACCTACGGCTACGGCTTCGTGATCGACACCTTTCGCGGAACCCGGGCGATCTCTCACGGCGGCGGTATCTTCGGTTTCAGTACCTTCGCTGTGCGTCTGCCGGAGGAAGGGGTCTACGTGGCGGTGCTCTCCAACGGCGCCCCGGTCGATCCGGGGCTGATAGCCCAAAAGCTCGCTGCCCTGGCCATCGGCAAGCCGTTGACCGAGTGATCCTGCTACAGGGTGGCGGCCTGCTGCGCGGCAAGCGGCTGGACTGAAGACGACACCGTTGCCGCAGCCGAGTCCGCGGCGCCCGGAAGCCGCTCGAAAAGGTTGCGAAAAAAGTCTCCGGAGCGGTGATCTAAATCGATTGCGCTTTTCGCCCTTGGAGTTGCAAGTAGCTCGATCGGGCGACGTCAGCTCGCATCGAGCAACGAGCCGGTAGAGCCGGTGGGCTCGTAGCCCCCAGAGCTGATCACCTGTGTAGTAAAGGTTTCCTTCGGCGCTCGCGGGAGAGGCGCCGGAGGCCCGGGAAAGGAGGGCGTCATGCGCTGACCGGATCGGTCTGCCTATATCGGCTGAAGTACGTAGTAACTGATAGCGACACTTCGAATCATCAACTATGGAGTTAGGACGAATGAGTCAAAGAAATGTTTTCTGGCGCGTCGCCGTGATCGCTTGTGGTCTGACCTTGCTCGCTAGCCTGCCCGCCTCCGCGGCGAATTGCTTCAGTGTGACCGTGACCATTCTGGGGACCAGCGGGGCCGACACCCTGGTCGGGACATCGGGCGTCGACGTCATGCACGGAGGTGGCGGTAACGACAACATCAGTGGCAACGGTGGTGTCGACATCATCTGTGGTGGCAGTGGCAACGATGTGATCTACGGCGGCAGTGGCAACGATCTGATCAACGGGCACCCCGGCGACGATGTCGTCTATGGCCAGAACGGCCACGACGACGCCCGCGGCGAGCCGGGCGAGGACGATTTGATCGGCAGCAGTGGCAACGACACCCTCAACGGCGACGAAGACGACGACTACCTCGACGGCGGCAGCGGCACGGATTGGCTGGTCGGCGCCGAAGACATCGACGTCTGCGTCAACGGTGAGACCGTGATCACTTGTAACGAAGGCCAGAGTGGCGGTCCGCGTCCGCCGTTCCTGCCCTGATCTCTGCATTGACTTCGCCCAGGCCCTCTCGTCTCGATTGGGCCTGGGCCTTCGATAGATCGTCCTGAAAACCATTCCCTAAACGAGAGCTGGCTGCTTGGAGAGAGTAGGATGTCGAACCCTCGCATTGTAGTTTTGGTGTCGAGCCTTTTCTTTCTTGTTTCGCTGCAAGCCGCTGCCGAATCGATCGAGGTGCGTGGCATGGTGCGGGGACCGGAGGGCGATCCGGTCGTCGATGCAGCGGTCGAGTTGCAACCTTTTCTCGACCACTACGAGAGAAAGCGGCTGCTCCTGGAGCAGCGCAGCGAGCCAGCGCCGATCGCCTCCACTCGCACCCAGGCGACCGGGCGATTTGCTCTCACCGCACCGGTCGGTGTTTTTCAGGTGGTCGTGCGCGCATCGGGCTACGTTGCCATGCGACGAGTGCCGGTGGTCGTGACGCGAACGATCGAGCTACCGGCGGTCGCGTTGCCTGCGGACGTTGGCGCACCGATCGAGTTCTCCTTGTCGGACGATCGTCCGGTTGCCGGTGCTGCGGTCTATGCACTCCCCTCCGAAGTCGAAGCGACCGTAGCGATTTGGCGCCCGTGGCGACGGAGTGGCTGGGAAGCCGCGACTCGGATCGCCTGGACCGGTGACGACGGCAAGGCCTCGCTGCCGCGGCTGGACGGTGAGTGGCTCGATCTGAGTCTCTTCCCAGCCGGTAGCGCAACGCCCTTTCGAGTGCGCGACGTCGAGGGCGTTCGGCTGCTCTTGGAGCCCTCGCCTGAGGGGCGGCGGCCGATCCGGGTCGTCAACGACGTGTCGCATCCTGTCGAGGGCGTTCTCGTCGCTGTCGGCCAACCAGCCTGGCCGGTGGGACTGACCGATGCGGACGGGCGTCTGGAGATCTCCGATCCCTTCGGTCACGACGATCTCGAGGTCACGCTGCTGACGGCCGACGGCCAGCGGGCGAGCGGCGAGGTGGGACGACCGAAGCCTGATGCGCCGGCCAAGACCTTCGTGGTGCCCGCGCCACGACTCGTTGCGGGAGGCCTGGTCATCGCGCGTACCCAACGACCGGTCGCCAACGGCCTGGTCTGGCCGGGCCATGATCCGGGACGCTTCGTCCGTTCGAGCGATGACGGATCGTTCGATCTCGTCGTACCGCCGACCGAGCGTTTGTGGCTCCAGGCCGAGGCGGACGGCTTCTTGTCCAAGGGACAGTGGATCGACGGCTCAGAGGCCGGTGCGGCCGCCAAGGATCTCCGCTTGGCGCTGTCGCCTGCGGCGGCCATCGAGGGGACTGTGACCGACCTGCAGGGACAGCCGCTGGCGGGCGTCGAGGTGGCGGTGCAGCGCGAGGGGGCGAGCTCCTCGGCGACCTTCAGCCTCGATCCATCGGCTGGCCGCGCGGTGAGCGATGAACGCGGGCGTTTCACCCTCACGCCGCTCGCAGCCGGGGCGAGCTACGAGCTGACCGCGACCCATCGCCGGTTCATCACCACCTCGGTCACCCTGGGGGGCCTCGAGCTGGGGCGACCGCGCCAGGTGCGACTGGAGCTGCCGCCCAGCCGGGGCGGTTTTGGCCGCGTGGTCGATCTCGAGGATCGGCCGATTACCGATGCGGTCGTCGCCCTGCGGCGGGCGGTGGAGAAGAGCGGCCGTCAGCGTTTGCGCGGTCTCGAGCTGGCGGACGATGCCGCACCCTCGCCCTTCCGTGTACGGACCGATGCAGAAGGTCGCTTCGACTTTGCCGAGCTCCCGGCCCGAGAGATCGATCTTCTGGCCCGGGGCCCAGGCTTCGCGCCGATGGTGATCTGGGGCGTCGAGATCGTCGCCGGCGAGGCCGCGGTCGATCTCGGCACCCTGGTGCTCGAGCCCGCCTCGGCGGTCGAAGGCGTGGCTCTGAATGGCGCGGCCGAGCCCCTGGAAGGGATTAGCGTCTGGGCTTTCGAGGGCGGCGCGCGCAGTCGCGATCTGGCGGTCGAGCGCTTGGCCCAGATGGACGCCGACGCGGTGTCGGCGGTCGACGGGCGGTTCACCCTCGAGGATCTCCAGCCTGGCGTCCGCGTCGATCTGGTCGCCTTCGGCCCTGGCTTCGCGCCGGCGGTGGTACGCCAGGTCACCGCACCCAACGACCCGCTAGCGAAGATCGTGCTGGATGCGGCGGCTCAGTTGACCGGACGGGTGGTCGACAGCCAGGGGCTGCCTATCCCTGCGGCGCGAATCGATCTGCGAGCCCAGGATCTGCCTGTCGGTGTGGCCGACGTCCGCCGGGTCGCGGTGGAGGACGAGCGCGTGACGTTCAGCGATGAAGCCGGCCGCTTCGCCGTGCAGGCGATTCGCCCCGGCGCCTACGAAGTGGTGGCCGAGGCCGAGGGCTTTCAGGCCGAGCCGGCGCAACGGCTCGAGCTCGCTGCAGGCGTAGCGCCGGACGAGGTGTTGATCACGCTCGAGCGTGGTGCCACCCTCGTCGGCCGCACCCTCGATGCCGCCGGCGAGCCCGTCGCCGGGGTTCAGGTGATGATCGGCGCCAGCGCCGCACGATCCGACGCCAGCGGCGCCTACGAAGCGCGTGGTGTCGCCCTGGGCCGGCAGATGGTCGAGGCCCTGCACGCAGAGCACAATCGCCTGGTCGAGGCGATCGAGATCGAGGCCGGCCGCAACGAGCTCGATCTGACCTTCGATCCGACCCGCCAGGTGAGTGGCCGGGTGGTCGACGAGTCGGGGCGCCGGATCGCGGATGCGCGCCTGCACCTGCGCTCCCAGGCGTGGCGCAACTCGCGCCATTACCGAGCCTTGACGAGCGACGACGGCCGCTTCGTCTTCCCGCGGGTAGCAACGGGCGAATACGAACTGGCGGCCGAGAAAGGTGGCTATGTGACGACCGAAGTCGATGCACCGGTGGTTGTGGCGGATGATGACGTCGGGGGTCTGCAGGTGCGGCTCGATCCCGGCAGTGTCGTCCGTGGCCGGATCCTGGGCCTCGACTTCAACCAGTTGGCGACCGTGCAGGTCGTCGCCGAGGGCGATGCAGGGCGGCGGCTTCCGGGCCGGGTCGACTTCGAAGGGCGCTATGAAATCCATGATCTGGCGCCGGGAGACTGGCTACTCCAAGCCGCACTGCAGGACGGCGGTCGACAGACCCGTGCCTGGGTGACGATCGCCCCCGGCGACCGCAAGGCGCAGCGCGACCTCGAGTTCGAGCCCGGCCTCGCCCTGAGCGGTGAGGTGCTGTACAACTTCGAACCCTTGGCCGGTGCCGCGCTCACTCTCGTCGGCCGTGACGTGGCCGTCGAGCGCCAGGTGCTGACCGACTATCTCGGACGCTTCGAGCTCGAAGATTTGCGCCCCGGCAGCTATCGCCTGACCGTCTCGAGCGCCCGCGAGCTGCTAGTCCACAACGAGGACCTCGACTTGCGATCGGATCGCGACGTGGTGGTCGAGATCGCCACGGCGAGTGTCTCGGGCTCGGTCACTGCGGACGGCGCGCCCCTGGCCGACGCCCTGGTGGCCCTGCGCCAGATCCAGGGCGAAGAAGCCAGCTCGCTGTTTACTGTCGGCACCGACACCGAAGGCGCCTTCACCCTCGCGCGCCTGAGCGGCGGCCGCTACCGGGTCACGGTCCGCAAGGACGGCTACGCCATGGCGGAAGACCTGCTCGACATCAGCGCCGGCACGGAGCGCAGCGATCTGCACTACGACCTGTCCTCCACCGAGGGCCTCGATCTGGTCGTGCGCCTGGCGTCGGGCGAGGTACCGCTTTACGCCAGTGTGGCGATCACCGATGGAGGGGGGCGGACCGTTTTGGCCGAGAGCAGGAACCTGGAGGCGGACGGGTCGGTTCGCTTCCCGACGGTGCCTCCGGGACGCTGGGACGTCCTGGTCAGCGCTCCCGGCGCCGCCACACGGCGTCTCAGCGCCGAGTTGCCCGGCGAGCCGATCGAGCTCACCCTGAACCCGGCCGCGCGGCTGCGGGTGCGTGTGCCGGCGTTGATGGAGCCCCACCTGCGCGCTACCCTGACCCTCGACGACGCCAACGGCCAGCCACTCGAGAGTCTCGATCCCATGACCTCCGTGCCCGCCACCCTCTGGCCCGTGACCGGCGGTATTGCCCTGGTCGACGGCGTGCCACCCGGAGCCTGGACGGCGCGCGTCGAGTCCACCGACGGGCAGAGCTGGATCGGGCAGGTCGCGGTCGTCGGGAGTGGGGAAGCCACCGCGACGTTGGAGTGAGCGCAGACCGTGGCTGAACTTGTATAGGATCTGTCTTGTCCAGAGAACCTGATCCTATGGGAGTTGGCGGACTTGGAATCGCCGGGTGCGCCGGTGTCGGCGCAACAGCTCGGACCCTACAAGCTTGGCTTGCTGCTCGGCGAGGGCGGCATGGGCAAGGTCTACCGAGCTTTCGACGATCGTCTCGGTCGTTGGGTCGCAGCCAAGCGAGTGCGCGGCGAGGCGACCGAGCGCGGTCGAGCCCGGCTGCTGCAGGAAGCTCGCACTCTGGCGCGGCTCGGTCATCCGGCGATCGTCCAGATCTTCGATGTGGTGGAAGACGCGGCCGGCGACTGGATCGTCATGGAGCTGATCGAAGGGCCGACGCTCACCGAGCTGATGCGCGACGGGCCCCTCGAGCCGAGCTTGGTGCTCGACTACGGCCGTCAAATCGCCTCGGCGCTCGAGGCCGCGCACTCGCTCGGCGTGGTGCATCGCGATCTCAAGAACGAGAATGTCATGGCGCTGCCTTCGGGGTACATCAAGGTCCTCGACTTCGGGTTGGCGCGTCGGACGACGGTGCGGTCGGCTGAGGATCTGCCGGTCGGAGAGGGTGACGGCTTTGCTGACTCGCTGTCGCGCAGCGGGCGGGTCGTCGGAACGCCGCGCGCCATGTCGCCCGAGCAGGCGGCCGGCCGGCGAGTCGATGCGCGGTCCGACCTCTTTGCTCTCGGCACCTTGCTCTATGAAGTGCTGACGGGCCGTTCGCCCTTCGCCGCTGCCAACGTGGCAGAGACCTTGCGTCGAGTGCAGCTGCTCGAGCCACCTCCGGTGCAGCAGTTGCGGGCCCGGGTGCCCGGCCGGCTCTCGCAGTTGGTGGAGCGCCTGCTCGACAAGGATCCCAGCCGCCGGCCGACCTCTGCCGGTGCGGTCGAGGCCGAGTTGACAGCGATCCGAGTGGGGCAGACACTGCTCGGTCAGCGGCCAGGCGAGTCTGGCGCCGACACCCCAGAG
>JBCCGX010000213.1:0-11305 GCA_039029035.1 Acidobacteriota bacterium
CAGATCCGAGCGATGATCGACCCGCTGGCCATCGAGCTGTTCGGGCGAAGCAAATTGCGGTGTAGCCATCACTGAGCCCGCCGCCGTGCGCACCAGCTCGTGCCCCTGGTGCAGGGCGAGACCGAAGTCGGTGACCTTCAGCCGGTCACCCTCGACGGCGATCAGATTGGCTGGCTTGATGTCGCGATGGACGACGCCCGCACCATGCGCATAGGCGAGAACATCGAGCAGTTCGTAGGTGTAGCGCGAAGCACGTTCCAGCGGCACAGCTTTCTCCTGCCGAACCACTTCGTGCAGTGTCTTCCCTTCGAGCCACTCCATCACGATATAGGGCGCGCCAGCGAGCTTGCCGATCCGATAGACGGCGGTCACCGCGGGATGCGTCAGGGCCGCGGCAGAGCGAGCCTCTTGTAGGAAGCGCCGGCGTCCTTCGGCGCTGAGCTCGGACTCGCCCTCGGCATCGATTCGCATGACCTTGATCGCCACCGGCCGCGCCAGGGCAACATCCGTGGCGCGATAAACCACGCCCATGGCGCCGGAGCCGGCCTCGTTCTCGACCCGATACGGAAACGTCTCGCTCGGGCCATCGGCAAAGAGTGCAATCGACATGGTTCGAGAAGGTACTGATTCGAGAAGGTATTGAAGGTTCTGGAAGAGGGTCAACTCGTCTTGGTCGGCTTGTCGACTCGTCTTGGTCGGCCTGTCGACTCGTTGGGTCGACTTTCGTCGACTCTCTATTAGTTGATCTTGCAATCCATCTGGTTACGAGGACGGCGCTCAGCAGTCAAAACGATCCGAGCCAAGCCGCGCATCAGAGTACGCCCGAGAGCGGCGAGCGGATCCCCCGACCAGGCGAGGCTTTGCCTCAAAGCCGTGATGGATCGAGCCAGGTATCCACGGCCGAAGAATCTGCGGCGGCGACGCCCATATCGAGCTGCGGATTCGGCCAGGGCCGAACTTTCCAGGAACGTTTTCGTTAACGCTCTGCTGTCGTTGACGCCATGCAAGGGAGCCCTTAGATTTTCAGCAGGACTCATCGAGACCGGCTGAGGGAATAGGCCCGAAGATGCCGGGGCAACCAGCGGGGTCACCCGCTCCGCAAGGTGCCAACTCCTACGGGAACCGTCAGGTTCGCCGAGAGATGAGTGGCTGCGAAATGGCGCTTGCCGATAGGTCGTAGTCATCTGGTCTTCCGTAGGGTTCCGATGAGCGAAACCAAGGAGGATCCAAGATGACCGCTTTCTGTTCCCCTGTCCCCGTTTCGCTCGACGGTATTCCGCAGTCGTCCGCCGCCCAGCAAGACTCGAGGCGGCCCGCGACTCCCGGAGTACGAGTGCTCAAGTTCGGCGGCACGTCGCTCGACGGCCCGCCGCGCCTCCGCAACGCCGGCCAGATCATCCGACAGACGGCCGCGGGGCAACGCCTGGTGGTCGTGGTCTCCGCTATGGCCGGCATCACCGACACCCTGTCTGCAGCCATCGAGGCGGCGGAGAACGGCGAGACACCCGAGGCGCCCTGCGATCAGCTGATCGAGCGCCATATCGCATGCTCGCGCGAGCTGCTCGACGAAAACGCAAGATCGAGCTACGAGAACCATCTCTGCCAGACCGTCGGCCAGCTACGCCGTTGGCTCGACGGTGTCCGACTTCTGGGCGAATGCCCGCCGGTCACCCACCACCGCATTCTGGCCTGCGGCGAACGCCTGTGTGCTCCTTTGCTCGCCGCCCTTCTCCGATGTATCGGCCGGCCGGCGAAGGTCTTCGACGGGCAGCAGCTAATCGCCATCCAACCGGCAAGTCATGGCAGGATCGATCTCGACGAGACGCGCCGACGAGCCCAAACGATCCTCGGCCCGCGGCCAGACGGCGAAGTCGCCGTGGTCACCGGCTTCACAGCGAGTGATGCCACCGGGCGCACCACCACTCTCGGACGTGGCACGTCGGACTACTCCGCCACCCTCTTGGCTGCGGCCCTCGACGCCTGCGAAGTCCAGATCTGGACCGATGTCGATGGGGTTCTGAGCATCGATCCGAAGCTCACTGCCGAAGCCTCCCCCTTGAACGGCCTGTCCTACGACGAAGCGACCTACCTTGCAGAGCTTGGTGCCGAGGTTTTGCACCCGAAGGCCATCGCACCCCTGGCTGCCCGAAAGATCCCCCTACGTATCCGCAACAGTTTGCGTCCGGATCGCCCTGGGACCTTGGTCAATCGCCGGGATGCCAGCCGTACGAACCGTGCCGTGACGACTCTTCCGGAAGTCGTTCGGTTTCGCCTGCGCCCAAGCGAGCCCCGTCGTCTCCTCGATTCGTGGCTGCTCTCCGCCTGCCCCGAGCCGCCCCTGCTGCTCGAGTGGGAAACATCCGGCCGAAGCGTGTCGGTCGTGGTCCGACAGGCCGATGCCCAGCGCTTTGAAAAAGCCCTGAGACCAAGCCTCCGGAATCCGACGGACCTGGTTCTCGTCGAGCGCCAGGAACTCGCGTTGATCGCCACGCTGGGGCCCTTGGGGGCACTCTTCTCGGCACTCGAAGGCTTGACGGAGCAGGGCATCGAAGCCCGCAACCTCAATCTGCCGGATGCCTCGCGGACGAGAGCGACCCTGCTGGTCGAACGCAGCGAGCTACGGCGGGCCGCACGCTACCTGCATCGCTCGTTCTTGACCGGCTTCGACACCGGGCGCGCCGACTCTGGGCGCGCCGACGCGTGCCAGCCGCCGCTCTACGCCGTCGATCCGGCGACTCAGGCCGCCCAACCACGCGATCTTGCCGTCGGTTGAGATCGATCATCGCGCGACCGCTGGAGTAATCGGTCTTCGGCGGTCGCCGGCTGCGATTTTGTGGGCGGTCGCCGCTAACTTCCTTGGCAGCCTCGAGCCTCGCATACCTTTGGCGGGGCCAAATGCGAGAAGATAGACGCCTGATGATGGACTCAGCACCCGAGGACAGCACGGCAAGGCGAGGCCGCAAGTGGCCGCTCAGCGTGGCACCGATGATGGATCGGACCGATCGCCACTACCGCTTCTTCATGCGGCAAATCACCCGCCACACCCTGCTCTACACCGAAATGGTCACGGCGGAAGCGATCCTCAAGGGCGACCGCGAGCGACTACTGGGTTTCGACCCGGAAGAGCACCCGATCGCGCTGCAGCTCGGTGGCGACGATTCGCGCAAGCTGGCACAGTGCGCGCGGATCGCCGAAGACCTGGGTTACGACGAGGTCAATCTCAATGTCGGCTGCCCGAGCGACCGGGTGCAGAAGGGACGCTTCGGTGCTTGCCTGATGGCGGAGCCCGAAACCGTCGCCGAGTCGGTGGCCGCCATACGCCAGGCCGTGGCCATTCCGGTGACTGTCAAGCACCGCATCGGCATCGACGATCTCGACCGCTACGAAGACATGCGACGCTTCGTCGAGATCGTCGCGGCGGCGGGCTGCGATCGTTTCAGCGTCCATGCCCGCAAAGCCTGGCTCAAGGGCCTCAGCCCCAAGGAGAATCGGGAGATTCCACCCCTGCGCTACGAGGACGTCTACCGGCTCAAGCGCGAGCTGCCCGAGCTACGGATCGAGATCAACGGCGGCATCGTCTCGATGGACCAGACCGAGGAGCATCTACAGCACGTCGACGGCGTGATGATCGGCCGGGCCGCCTATGACCGCCCGTTCCTCTTCGCCGAAGCCGACCGGCGGTTCTTCGGGGCGGGCGAAGCGCCGGCCACCCGCCGGAGGGTGCTCGACGCTGTGCTGCCCTACGTCGAGCGCTGGCATCGCCGTGGGCACCCGGTGCACCGCATCACGCGCCACATGATCAACCTCTTCGCCGACCAACCCGGCGCGCGCTATTGGCGTCGCTTCCTGAGCGAAAACGCGCCGAAGAGCAGCAGCGGCCCCGACATCGTCTTGCAAGCCGCCAGCCGCGCTCCAGCGACCGTGCTCGACCAGCAGCCCTACTTGCCGAACTCGACCTCGATGTCGTCGCCGACGACTCGTACCTTGTAGGCACTCACATCCTCGTAGGCCGGCTCGCAGAGCGCCTTGCCGCTCTTGATGTTGAACCGGGCCGCGTGCCAGGGACACTCGACCTCTTCGCCTTCGACATAGCCTTCGCTGAGCGGTGCGTCTTCGTGGGTGCATAGATCGTCGATGGCATAGAACTCACCGCCGAGGTTGAACAACGCGATCGGGTGGCCACCGATTTCCACGCACCTAGCGCACTGATCTTCGATATCGGAGGTCTTGGCGACCTTGACGAACTCAGCCATTGCGATCTCCTTCGAAATCCGGATTAGATAGTTGCTTCATCGAGCGTCGCGCCCCGGGTCGCGCCGGGGCGCCACGGACCTTATCACTTGCCCAGGTGCCGATCGAAGACAGACCGGTGACCGAGGAGCCGGGCAGATCCACCGGCTCCACCTCCGGCCACAGGCCGGGGGCTAGAACATTCACCATCTTCTCGGGGCGCCGAATACCCTGGCCACCCATCCACTCGGCCGCTTCGCGCCGCAGGTCCCGGCCACCGCTGGCGAGTAGTTGCCCCAAGCGGTAACGATTTGCTGCGGCATAGAGCTCGAATCCTGCCGCTTCGAAGGCTGCGGCGGCCGTCTTCGAAGACTCGATCGCCGCCGCAGTTTCCCCCATCAGCGTCGCACAGCCGGCGAGGATCGAGCGCCCCAGGGCACTGGCCCAGTCGAGCTTCTCCGCCTCCAGCCGTCGCAACATCTTCTGCACACGGCGTCGAAGTTTCGAACCCGTGGCCGAGTCGCTGCCGAGCGCCACCGCTGCGGCCAAAGCGGCACGGCAATAGAGGCCACGCGCCTCGACCCGCACGATCTGCACGCGGAAAGCGAACGACCGCCGCAGCTTCGGCCAAAGCCCCTCGACCAACCGCCACGCTTCCAGGGATCGACCGCGGTACAACGCGACCTCGACTCGGCCGAGCACTTCTTCGTAGTGCAGCCGATGGAAACCGGTGTAGCTCCACAGGTCGCTCGTCAACTGCCGCTCCACCAGGGCCTGGGCTTTGTAGAGCTCCTTCGAAGCTTCCGACGGCTGATCGGCCGCTAGCCGCACAACCCAGGAGGCACGGCTGCGCAAGTCGGTCTCATCGTAGAGATTGCCTTTGGCCGTCCCGTCGCGCAACAGCTCCGTCAGACACTCCGCGACCTCGCCGTAGCGCCCTTGGAGCAGGAGGGCATAGAGTCGCAGAATGGGGGTCCGGCTGGCTCCCCAAAAATCACTCGGTGAGCTCTCTTGCCAAAGCAGCTCAGCCCTCGCCAACTGCTGCGACGCCTCTTCGACCCGACTCTCGAACAGGGCAACGAAGCCCCGGACAAAGCTGAGCTCGGCCAGGCGGCGAGGTTCGTCCACCTGACCGACGAGACGTCCGATGGTCGCCAGCAAACTCTGGCTGCGCTCGATATTGCGCACACCGCCACTGGCGGAAAGCGCAGCCTCGAGCGCCAGCGCCCGGAGGCGATGCGACGGGTCCTCAGCTCTCGACGCCAGGTTCTGATATCGCGCTGCGAGCTCGATCGCCTTGTGGGGATTACGTAGGTAGACGGCGATGGCCGACCAGAGGGCCTCGAGTCGCCAGCGCTCGGCGGCCTCACCGGATCGGACCGCCGAGCGATCGATCCCGGCTCGCTGGAGCCCGCCGGCTCTTGCCGGCCGAATCTTCGGCAAACGCCTCAGGGCTCGGAGCCTGACCCAGAAGCGGTGCCAGAGCACCCAGAGGCGATGCCAGAGCACCGCGGTCGGGCTGCTGCGCGGTACCGGGACGCCGATCGATGCGAGGACCGCTCGCACAGATTCTTGACAGCCGTCGAAATCACCACCGAAAAATTGCTGCTCACACGCTCGACGACGCAGTGCCAGAGCCTCTGGATCGGCGCGCGCCTCAGCCGCTGCCAAGAACGCTTGCGCCGCTTCCGGCCGCCGGCCAGCGGAGACCAGCGCCTCACCCAAAGCCATCTGAAGACTCCGACAGGTGACCGAATCGACCTCGAGCTCGAGCGCGACCCGGTAGAGTCGGACGGCTTTCTCGAAACCGTGCTGGGCCATCGCCTCCCGCGCCGAGTCGCGTGCGATCCGGATGGCCCGAGGCCGATCACCGGCAGCACAGAAGTGCTTCACCAAGGTTTCCGAATCCACTCGACGGGTCACCTCCAGGGCCGTGGCCAGTCGGCCATGCAACGCGGCCTGCCGGTCCTCGTCGAGGCCTTCGAGCACCGCCTCGCGAATATGCCCATGGTGGGTCTCGAGCGCGCGCTCAGGCGAGCCGAAGAGGCGCACGAGGCTGCCGGCCAAAAGAGTCTTCAACGCCACTTGCGAGCCCGCTTCGACCTCCGCCGCCTGGAACGCGATCTCGAGGGCCAGAGGCCGGCCGGCGATGGCGATGATCTCGAGCAGACGACGGGCGTCGGCCGGCAACCGATCGAGCCGACTGCGCACCAGGCTCTCGAGGCTCAAGCCGCTCGGAGCGACGTCCTCCGGCTGGCCGAAGCGCGCCGCGCTGCCCGGATCGGCCAGGGCATAGCGCACCATCTCGGCGATGAACAACGGACTACCGGCCGACTCGCGAGCGATCGCTCGCGCCAGAGAGAGGGCCGGCGAACGGCGCTCGCCGAGCAGCTTGAGGGCGAGCTCGCAAGCCTCGGAGAACCACAGCTCCTTGACCTCGATCTCGCGCACTTCGACGTTCCCTGTTGCCTTCCGGCTGAGCAAATGGCGCAGCCCGCGCTCCTCACCAGGGTCGCCGGCTCGCCCCTCACCGCCGCCCTCGCCATGACAGCCGACGAGCAGCAGAGGCGGCGGCTCGGCGCCTGTCAGCAAACTGGCGAGCAGCTTCGCACTGTCCTGGTCGCCCCATTGCAGATCGTCGATAAAGAGCAGAAGCGGAGCGCGCTGCCCCAGGCGATGGAAGAGCTCCAGCAAAGCGGACCGCACCGATCGCCGCAGCCTGCGGCCCTCGAGCGGCTCGCTTTGCCGGGATGCGGTCGTGGCCACCGCGTCGACCCGGAGCAGGGCCGGGAATAGCTGCATCAGGGCTTCGCCATGGTCCGGAATCAGGGCGGCCGCCTCGTCATAGGGCAGATGCTTCAGGTAGCGACTCAGGTTGTCGATCAAAGCGTCGAGGCCCTTGTAGGGCATCGTCTCCTGCTCGTAACACCGGCCGGCGAGGACCACCAGATCGCTGTATCGGCGACTCGCCTGCTCGATGAAACGCCCGACCAGAGCCGTCTTACCCAAACCCTGAGCGCCGCGGACAAAAACCGCCCCCGTCGCCCCCTCCAGAGTCCGATCCAGCGCTTCGTGCAGGGCGGCAAGCTGCATCTCACGCCCAATGAAGGGCCCAGTACCGACCGTTGCGCCGATCTCGGGTACCGCAACCCAGCCACCGCCAAGGCGGTCCAGCACCTGCTCTCCGATCGGCCTCTTCTCCGGCTGGCGCACCAACAAGCACTCACACAACCCGGCCAGATCGTCCGGTAGATAAGGGACTCGCTTGCGTGGCGACGGGCCGTCGGCGATCTGTTTGGCCTTGAGAACATCCAGAGCCGTGCCATTGAAGGGCAGCTCACCGGTCAACGCCTCATAGAGCACTCCGCCGACGGCATACCAATCGCTGGCCTCCGAAACCCCTCCGCCAACCGCCTGCTCAGGCGACATGTAGGCCGGCGTCCCGCGGACCTCGCCGACCATGGTCTGGAAGGCCTGACTCGCCATATCGTGGACCAGTCCGAAATCGAGCAGTACCAGGCGCCCTTCGGTGGTGACGCGAACATTCGTCGGCTTGATATCGCAATGCAGCTTGCCGGCACGGTGCAGGGCACAGAGGCCCTCGCTGAGCTGGCGCAAGCAGCGCCGCAGGCGCTCGAAGTCATGCCGCACCGTCGGTGCCGGCAGAGGATGTACCTCGGTGGTGTCGGTCAGCTTCTTGCCGCCAGTCGGACCGGCATACTCGATGAAATCGAGCCCCTCGACCAGCTCCATAGTAAAGAACCAACGCTCGTCCTCGGACAACAGCTCGAACAACTGCACGAGATTCGGGTGGGTCACCCCGGCCAAAGAGCGAAACTCGTTCTTGAAATGGTAGATCGCTGCCGGCTCGGCGCGATGGAGCGTCTTGAGGGCGACCACCGTTTCGAGTCGATGGTCGTAGGCGCGGAAGACGTCGCCAAAAGCCCCCGAGCCGAGCTTTTGCTGGATCAGGAACCGGTCACTGCCGATCGCGGCATTTGATTGTAGAGAAAGACTCATCCGAGGAGGCGGAGGCCTCGGGATTGCTCCTTCGGCGCGCCGGAGAATCCGCGAGATCGCCCGTCTCGAACTCGCCTCGGATTGTCCGACCCCCGCCCTCCCTCATCGCAAAACGGTGGTCACGAAGAGGCTCGTGCTAGGTTGACATTGATCGATCCAGGCCCTGATCGCTCCAGACCCTAATCGCTCCAGACCCTCATCGATCCAGACCCCGGATCAAATCCAGACCACTGGGGTCATCTTAGCAGACGGTTCACTCGCCATCCGGCGCCGGCTCGGTCTCAGCTACCGCCTGTTGCCGCACGATGTGTTCGCGCAGCCATTGGACGACCGCGTAGTAGCGCTCGTCGCGGCCACTGGCTCTCGACAGCTGCAACGCCCCCTGGGTGGCCGATTGGATCAGCGCCGCCTGGTCTTCCGGCGACGCATCACGAGAGAACACCCCTTGCTTCTGTCCCTTGCGCAGCACTGATGCCAACCAGGTTTGGATCTGTTCGAGGAACTCGATGTAGGACTCTTTCACCCGTTCCGGCAGCGCGTTGTACTCCGCCCCGAGGATGCCCTGGGGGCAGATCATGTCGCCTTGGCGCAGGCTCTCGGCCTGAAAGGAGAGGTAAGCATCGAACTTCTGAAGCGGCGAGGCATTGCGCTCCACCTGTGCGCTGGCCCAGGCCACGGCTTGCCGCCGCAAACGCTCGACCAGCGCCACGCCGAGATCTTCTTTTGACGGGAAGTGGTAGTGGACGCTCGCCTTGCGGATTCCGATTCGATCGGCGATGTCTTGGTAGCTAAAGGCGTTGAAGCTGCGGCTTCGGACGAGCTCTTCGGTCAAATCGAGGATCGCGGTACGGGTATCGGTGGGGCTCATCGTTCGACTCTCGGTAGGGATGGAGCGTGGCAGGAGAATCGACCCTACCAAAAGGTCAGCCCGAATGCAAGGCAGGAATCCCTTGTAACCGATCGAAAGAAACAAAATAAGGTGCTTGACGTATCTACCTATAGGTAGGTAAGCTGACATGAGAGCGACGGAGGAATCACACTATGGTGACTCGGACCGTGACCCAAGCAGCCTTGACGGGCGCAGCCCTACTGCTAGTGAATCTGCCTCTCTACGGCAACGAGGCAAGCGCTGGAGAAACCCTTTCTCCAGCAGCCGAAGTGGTCGTGCCCTTCGAACTGGAGGACGACATCGCCCGCTGGGCGCGACGTCTGGCCCCGGCGGAGCTCTCTCCCCTGCGTCGACTGCGAGTCATCTCCCAAGCTCTGCTCGATCCGCAGCAACTGGGGCTTCGTGAGGACCTCACACGGACCCCGACGGCGACCGAGGCCTACCGCACCCGCCGGTCGAACTGTGTCGGCTTCGCCGCTCTCTTCGTCGGTCTGGCACGTGAGGCCGGTGTGCCGGCATTCTTCGTAATGGTCGACGATCTAGGCCGTAGCCGGCAGGAGAACGGCCTACGGGTCACCGAGGGCCATCTAGCCGCCGCCTACGGCCCACCGGATCGCTTGAGGATCTTCGATTTCGCTGGCGAGACGGACGGCGGCGACTACCGCGTTTCGGCGGTAACCGACCTCACCGCGATCGCCCTCTTCTACTCCAATCGCGGGGTCGAATCGATGCTCGAAGACCGCAACGAAGAGGCACTGCACTGGCTCCAACGAGCCGTCGAACTCGACCCTGCCCTGGCCTCGGCCCGCATCAACCTCGGGGTCGCCTTGCGGCGCACGGGCGATCTGGAAGGTGCGGAAGAGGCCTATCAGGAAGCTCTACGCATCGACCCTGGAGCTGCCGCCGCCTACCGTAGCCTGGCCGCCCTGCTGCGCCTGCGGGGACGCTCGCGGGAAGCCCAAAGCCTGATGGCTGACGCAGAGCTCTTCACCACCGAGGATGCTCTCAGTTATCTGAGCCTGGCCCGACGCAGCCTGGAAACCGGAGATGTCGACGAGGCGCGGAGCCTGTATCGCAAGGCGTTGGATCTGTCGCGGCAGAGGAGCGACTAAGCAGCGTCGATTTCGACGCAGTAGGACGGCTGCCTGTTCCGGTATCCCTTACGGACTAGTTCCACGTAGCTTAGCGAGCCTTGTGAGCTCTTTGTAGATCGGGTCGAGATTGGAATCCTTCCGAGGCACGAGCGCTCGAAGTTGCTTGACGTCTTCGTCTAGACCAACCTTCTCGAGTTGACGCAGCAACCTACGTTGGACACGCCCACTGAAGTATTCAGGTTCCCCTGAGGTCGCGGCCAACCGGCCTGCCTCGACCCACCGACCGTAGTCGAAATACGGGCTCTCGAACAGGTTTTCTTCGAGTGTCTGCTCTAGATTCTGCGTCAAGGCCAAGGCTCCCTCAGAGCTAATCTCACCTGCAACAAGCCTCGCCTCAATATCTCCAGCTTGAATCTCAGCTCCTACTGGAGGTAGAAACCACGCTTCATTTCTTAGCAAGACAGCCAACCTGCCCGCAAGAGTCGAGGCCTGGTCAATGTCCTTTGTGATCAGAGCAATGTGGATGCCGGCTATTTCAAGACCGGCCTGAAACTCCAACCGAGCATCTTCAGATCCACCAACACCACGATAGGTCGTGCGTGCGACCGAATACCAATCGGAATCCAACTCGTCGACTTCAGTTCCAGCCTGAATGCTGGTCTCGATCAGGGACCTTGCATCCATAGGCACTTGCTCAATTCCGACCACAAGCGCCAACATCGCCGCTGCCGCGACCCCGACCACCGGCATCCACCAACGCCTCGGCGACACCTTCCGCCCTCGGTCGATCGGCACGACGACTTCGCGCTCATCCGGCTCCTCGACCGCGCTGACCTCGGGCGCTTCCGTTCGTTGTTCTTCGTCTTCCTGGAAACGCAAGACCTCTTGGAAGATTTCGTAGCTCGCCTCGTCTTCAGCCAGCCTCTCGATGACCCGCTGGCGCTCGGCTCCCTCGAGCCGGCCATCGGCCAGGGCCGCGATGTCTTCGAGATCGACTTCACCCGGTGTCGAGGGAAGCCCAGAGTCTTTGCTATTCAAAGTCCACCCCCAGGGTTAGACGGACCCGCTGGCG
>JBCCGX010000214.1:0-11295 GCA_039029035.1 Acidobacteriota bacterium
CCGCTTCGAGGTCGATATCGAGTGGGAAGACTTCTCTGGCACCGTCGGCTCAGGCAAGGTTGTGCCCTTCGGCTCGGCCGATTCAGGCCTCTTCTGGTTCTTCTCCGCCGCCAACTGGGAGGTCCTGGTCAAAGTGCTCGATGGCTGCGGCATCAACGACCACTTCTGGGTCTTCGCGGCCGCCACCACCGACGTCAAGTACACCCTCCGGGTACGCGATCGGCAGACCGGCCTGGTGAAGGAATATACCAACCCTCTCGGCGTCGCATCGGACGCCATCACCGACACCAGCGCCTTCGCCTCCTGCCCCTGACGGGCGACCAGATCTCAAACCTGGTGCCGCAACTGACGAATACCCAACCCGGTCTTCTCACGCAGCAAGGTACGCAGTGTGACGCCGTCGCAGTAGCCGACCTCGGCAGCGATGCGCTCGACGCTGTCGTCGGTGGTCTCGAGAAGAAACACAGCGCGCTCGACGCGCAGGCGTCGCACGAAGGCGATCGGAGTTTGGCCCAAGACTTTTCGTAGGCGGCGTTCCAAGGTGCGCTGGCTGGCGCCGACGGCTTCGGCGGCGCCAGCCATGGTGAAGTCGCAGAGGTGGTTGCGGGCCCAGCGTTCGAAACGCTCGACGACGGGGTCGAGATGTGCCAGGTGATCGGACATCGCATACGTCGCCTGGGACGGCCGGCCGTCGACCAAGAGGTGGCGCGAGGTGGTGCGCGCCAGGTCTGGGCTCCGCTCGCGGACGAACCACAGCGCCAGGTCGACGTGGGCTAGCGCCGCGCCCGCCGTAACACGCCCTTCTGCGTCGACGACCATCTCTGTGTCGTCCAGCTCCACCTCGGTGAATCTCTGACGAAAGTCAGGCCCCAGCCACCAGGTAGTGGTCGCGCGCAGACCATCCAGCAACCCTGTGGATGCCAAGACATAGGTACCCGTACAGGCGGCGGCCACCCGGGCACCGTCTCGATGCCATGCTAGGAGCTGGTCCGCCGCGTCTCGAACATCGCTACGCTGGAGGTCCCTACCCAGGGCTTCGGGAGATTTCGCCCCGAGGGCCGGCACGATCACCAGGTCAGGTGTTGCCAATCCCGCGATAGGAACGAGCGGGATCCGAAAACCTTGCTGCGTCGCCACGAGGTCGCGAACGCCGCAGATCTGTACTCGGAAAAGGGGCCGCTCCCCGGCCTCGGCCGCAAGATCGTTGGCCGTAGCGAACGTATCGAGGAGGACGGACAGCCCGGTATCGAACATGCCTTCGACGACCAGCAGGGCGATTTTCATGGCGAAAATACTACCATAGATGTCGATTCCGCCACTCGTGGCCTACGAACAGGGTTCCTATGCTTCGTTCGTCGGGCGCGATGAACGCGCCCCCGAACGCAGCGCATAGGAGATCGTCATGCTGACACACGCCTTAGTCGTCAAGATCGTCGCCAAAGAAAACCGGGCCGAAGAGGTCGCCGAATTCCTCACCGGGGCGGTGACGCTGGCCGAGCAGGAAGCTTTCACGCCGATATGGTTCGCCCTGCGGGCCGATGCCACGACATTCTACGTCGTCGACGCTTTCGCCAATGCGGAGGATCGACAGAAACACCTCGATGGCGACATCGCCGCGGCCTTGATGGCCAACGCCGAGGCCCTGTTGGCTGAGGCTCCAGGTATCTCGTCGGTCGATATTCTGGCGTCGAAGACGCCCTGAGCCGGTCAATCTAACGCCTGAGAGACCTGCCTGGGGTGGTGCTAGCCACCTCGGGCTGGTCACGCATTACTTCACTTCGCGAAAGCCGCCGAGAGATATCTACGGATCACTCGGCTTCGCCAGCACGGAGCCACCGCCAGCACGGAGTCACCGACTTCTTGAACGCCAATCAGCGTGACCTGACAGGCAACCGCTTCGGCCTGCGCCCGGGAGCCAAGCGGACCTCCGCGGTGCGCTGTGACAAAAGTTTCTATCCACCGCGGACCTCCCCAAGCGGGCCGCAACAACTGCCACCATCGCCTCGCCAGGCCCGGGCAGTGCCAGCCACGTCGGGCGGGCCGCACATCCTCTCAATGCCTAGTAGTGAGGCGGCGGCGTATTGTGCGGCTCCATTTCGCCTGGATGCTCGAGCTGCGCGTCCCTGAGGGTCTGAAGCCTCTTCTCGAGAACCTCGACGCGCTTGGCAAAAGCCTGCACGACCTCATCCAGATCGCTGAGTAGCTTCTCCTGATAGGCCACTCGGGTCTCGAGCTCAATGATGCGATCTTCCATGGCGAAATCTTAGCAGCCAGGGGTGCTCCGGGCACTCCAGAGGGGAAGTGAACCGGTTTGATCCAACGGGAGTTCAAAAAACGCCATTTAGATGTCATCACGATGTTCACCGAACGATCAGAAGAAAGACGCTCGATATGAGAACGACTGAGAAGCATCGACGACACGACACATGGAAACTCAACCGAGGGAGCCACCCGTGGCATTGGCTCGGACTGACCTTGGCAATGCTGCTGCTCGCTCTCCCGGAAACGGCACTCGCCGACCCTGAGATTCTGCTGGATGGATCGGAGGCTGCGACAGCTCAAATCCTCAAGCAGGAGTTCGGTCACGACTCCCGGCAAACCGGAGGCACCTTCTTTCTCGAGAACTACTTCACCACCCAGGGGCAGCCGGGCGCTGGGCTCCGTCTCGAAGCGGTCTTGGCCGGACAGTCTCTCGGTCAGTCCGAGTTGACGGTTCGCTACAGCTCGACCTTAGTCCCTGCGGCAAGCCGGCTCGAGGGCAGCCTCCCGGCGTTACAGATGGTGGTCCAACTGCAAAAGTCCGAGCTCCTCGTGCACGGCTTGGCTGTTCGTTTCTCCGAAAACAAGGACCTCGACGAGCTCGGTGTGTCCGGCAAAGACCTCTTGATCCCCATCGGAGTGTACGAAGCACTGCCTGAGGCTCTGGACGTCGCCCAGGCGATCGATGCCGGAGCCAAGAACTTAGACGGTTCGTTCTCGACCTTGGTGAATGGGCGCTTGACCGGCACCTGTGGGTCCGAGTTTGCCGACGTTTCCAGTGCTGAGGCCTGTGGCGACGCGGCCCTCGACTGCGGCTTCGAGTCCTTGGTGGATGCCTCGGTGGTGACCGTGACGTGCGCTCGCCGACACTTCAATCCGGCGCAGGCGCTCGGCGCGGCACAGAGGATCCCTGGTTGCCTGATCACCGCTGCGCAAGATGACGGACTCGCCCGTCGCATCGAGACCTTCATCGCATGCATCGGCTCAGCCACCTTGCCGCCGGCCGGGCCGCCGGGCTTCGCGGCGTGCATGTCGCTCGGTCTCTACGGCCCTTTCTCACGGCTGCTCGATTGCGAGTTGTGCGGACTGGACTGCCGATGCGGCGGCTTCGGGGATTGTCCGGAGAGTCAGGAACTGGAAATTTTCGGCCGCGCCAACGGACTCTGCCCGGGGGAGCAAGTGGCTCTGAAGGCTATCTGCAAGGGGAGTGACTGGAGTCACGAATCGTCCACGATGCTCTACAAAGGTGACCAGGGCGGCGCGTGGCAGCCGTTCATCTTCCCCCAGTCTGCGCCGTGTTATGCCCACGATCCGGTGGTCGGCGGGGCCGGCTACCAGACGCGCGCCATAGCCTATTTGCTCGAAGGGAAAGTCCAGATGCAACCCGGGTTCGAGCCGACGCCCGAGGTCGACCGGCCCTGCACCCCTCCACTCATAGGCGAAGACATCGACCCGACGACGCTTTTCCGAGCGGCGTTCAATTGCTATCCGAGCGGGCCTTGCCCGGAAGACGACACCGAGCCACCCACGACCCATCCGATCTTCGCCAAGCTGAAGAAAGTCGACCCGCTGAACCTGGGCCGCCCTTGGACGGTCTCGGCGCACGTCGGCGGCCAGAACAGCACCGGTATACCGCCCGAGGGCATCCCGCTGGCCCCGAATGTCGACAAGCTCCTGATACCGGCCGCACCCCTCGGGTCGAGCTTCTCGATCACTGCGACCGCGAATATGCCAGATGTCGAGTGCTCGGTGAACCCCGCGAGCGGAGCCGTCTCAGGTGCGGTCCATGCCTTGGTGACTTGCGTCGAGAAACAGGGATTAACACAAACACCGTACGGTATCGCGAACCTACCGGCCTTGGACTTCCCAGGTGAAGTCGAGGACTTGGTGCCCCAGATCTGTGTGTCGGAGCAGCAATCGACGACGCAGCCGAGGCTCTGCCCCAATCCCTTCATGTGCTTGCAGCCTCTGCCACCCTTGCCCCAGGTTCCGTGCTACTGCGACGAAACCGTCGTGCTCTCGACCTATCGCTGCAACACCGACTTCTTTCCGTCGGTCCTGGGTGGCGGCCACTTCACGATCGAAGGGCCGCGGCTCTCGGCAACGTCTCCCAACGTCGCCCAGCCCGGGCTACCGGTCTTCACGGCGGAGCTCGACATCACCGATACGGACGGCCTCTCGACGCTGTTCGTCTTCGACGGATCGCAGCTTCTCGAGACCATCGACCTGGGTGCGGCCACGACCTTCTCGATGGTGCACGAGATCTCGGCTGCTGACCTGGGATCGGGCGAACACCGCATCCAGTACGTCGCCTTCGATTCCGGCGGGGTGCCTGTCGCGGCCGTACCGGGTGCACCGAGTGGCCTTTACTTCCTGGTCACCGTCGAGGAAGACAGTTCTGCGGGTCCGCCGACGTTGGTCGTCGAGTACCAGGGCTCGACGTTGGACTTCGACGACGGCGTGTGGCTCGGTACGACCCCGGAAGGCCAGACCGGATCGACCAAACAACTGACGCTCACCAACAGCGGCGGCGAGCCCTTGGATGTCGAGGTGACCGTCACCGACCCCGCAGTCGAAATCGTCCAAGACGTCACCACCGTGGCGCCCGGGCACGAGAAGCCGCTGCGACTGAGGCTCACGGGCAGCACGGCTGGGACTGTCGACTCGTTCCTCTACTTGAACCACAACGCACCGAACCACCCGGTGCAGGAGCCCTTCCGCGTCTCCCTCTACGGTGACGTGGTACCGCTAACTGGCTGCGCCGCGGACCAAACCGGCCCGGTGGTGTCGCTGACGACTCCAGAAGCCGACGCCGTCGTACCCCAGGGCCCAGTGGACCTGCTAGCCTCCGCGACCGACGACAGCGGGGTGGCCAACGTGATCTTCCTGCTCGATGGCTCGGTCTTGGCGGAGGATCCGACGCTGCCCTACCAGGCCCAGTGGTACGCCACGCCCGGGCTTTACTCCTTCCAGGTTCGAGCGTTTGACAGCTGCGGCAACTCGTCGCTGTCTCAGCCGGTCCCGGTGCTTGTTACGCTGTCCTGCGACGCACCCCTGGATCCGCCCTCCGTCGAGATCTTCGCCCCGGCTGTCGGGACACGCCGGCCCCCCGGTTGGACCGCGATTCGAGCCACGGCGGACAGCCTGGCTGGGATCGACTCGGTGGAGTTCTTCTACCGCCTGACAGGTTCGTCGATCTGGCAGAACCTGGGGATCGACGTGGACATCAGCAACGGCGAGTGGAGCCGCGGGCGAGGCTGGGAAGAGGGCGACTGGCAGGTGCAAGCCGAAGCGACCGACAGCTGCGGCAACTCGGCACAATCGCCGATCTTTCCCTTGACCGTCGCCTACGACTGCAGCGTTCCGTCACCCCCGTCGGTCGACATCTTCGCCCCGTCGGACGGCGCCACCCGGCCTGTCGGCTGGACCGCTATCCGAGCGACCGCGACCAGTTCGAACCGAGTGAGCTCGGTGGAGTTCTTCTATCGCGCGGCAGGCTCATCGACTTGGCAGGGCCTGGGCGTCGATTCGGAGATCAGCAACGGTGAATGGAGCCGAGGACGATCTTGGCCAGCGGGAGACTGGCAAGTGAAGGCCGAGGCGACGGACTATTGCACGAGCCAGATGTCTGACATCGTCGGGTTTACGGCTCAGTAGCCTGACCGACAGCAGAGAGGTCCGTTCTCGGCCTCGGCCAGGACGGACCTCCTCGCGTCGCTGTCGCTCCTACGAGTGGTTTACAAAGCGAGCACGGCACGACACGGCTCCGGGCATCCGTCGTGGCGGACTCGCAATTGCCGCCATCACCGCGGCCTCGGGCGGGTCGCGCATCCTCTCAATGCCTTGCCATGGGGTGGCGGCGTATTGTGCGGCTCCATTTCACCTTGCTACTCGAACCGCGCGTCCTTCAGGGTCTGAAGCCTCTTCGCGAGAACCTCGGCGCGCTTGGCAAAAGCCTGCACAACCTCCTCGAGATCGCTGAGTAGCTTCTACTGATACGCCACTCGTGGTTCGAGCTCAATGATGCGATCTTCCATGGCGAAGTCTTAGCAGCTCGGTCGAGTGCGAGACCGCGCCCCTGCCAAGAGTAAGCGCCCCTTCTGCGACACGCGGTCGGCGCCTCGCAGGCTTAGCTGCAGCCGCCCAAGCGCTCGCCCGCCACGCTTCGCTCCGGGCCGTTTTTCGGACGGCTCTGGCGAGCTCGAAAACTTTTTTTCGCTTTGGTGTTACAAGCCGCGCGGTTTCTGCGCCAGGGGAGGTAACAGGGGCGATCAGCCCCTCACAAAACAAGGAGAACAAGCCATGTCTTTCACATATAGCCGCCAAAACACCCGAGCCCAAGCCCACCACGAGATGCCCGTCCACCCAGGAGAAGCCACCATGCGCACCAACAGCCGCCAACACAATTCGCGTTTTGCCACCGCCCTCCCGATCGCCCTGGCTCTGCTTGCAGCTCCCGCGGTGGCTCAGGTGACCGAAAGTGGATTCAACATCAGCGACGGCCTGGTCATCGGCAAATCGTACGTGGAAAAACACGTCGTGCTCGACCTCTTCGGCACCACGGGTGACGGCAGGGCGGAGGCGGCCTGCCCGCCCTTTTACTCCGGAGAACTACTAGCCGAGGCCTGTGACCTCTTTGAAGTCGGTGACCAGGCCATCCAGTGGGTTGGTGTCGCCCCCGACGCGGCGTCGGAGCTTCCCGGCTACTATCAAATGTCGTCGGTCACCATCGGTTTCCATGGCAACTACTTCGCCATCCGAGACGGCATCGTCATCGATAAGCGGACCGATGGTGCTCATGTGATCTTGACTCTGCTCGCCAAGGCGGATGACTTCGTGCTAGAGGTGCTCTGCCCCTTCGATCAGCCGGGAGCCTCGCTAGCGGAGGCCTGCAACATGATCCGAGTCGGCGATGTCGCCTCCCTTTGGGACGGTTTCGCGCCCGATCCGGCGTCGGACTTTCCCAAGCTCCATCGGCTGACCTCCGTCACCATCGGCGACCCGATCGAAGGCGAAGCGAGGGAGCGGGAACTGCTCGACGCGATCGGCGAGTTGAAATCCGAGCTGAAGCGAGTCAAGGCGCTCGTTGGCCTCGACTGAAACAACAACCCGAGCCAAGGCCATCCAACGCCGCCCGCGGTCTTCCGCGGGCGGCGTTCTCGCATCCTCTTCAGATCACTGCGCGCCGACGCGAAACGCGTCGGCACCAACATCTCAAAATTTCGGTGTGAAGAATCAGAGCGGCAGAAAAAATGACACATTCACCCTGGTTTCTCCGCCTATAAAAACAAGACCGCTAACCAGGCGGTTATACCCGACTCGCCGCGGCGCCTCCCAAACAATTCAATAACCCTGTCCGAGCCGAGAAGCGCGGACGGAAAGGAGAGCCGTAGTGAGAAAGAACCCTTTTGACAGTTCGAGTTGGCTACCGCAAAGCTTGCCGCCAGAGAGACTATGTGTCGTATCAAGTATCAATGCCAGAGCCGCCCGCCTTTTCTTCTTGATGCTGAGCTTGGGACTGGCCCAATTGACCACTGCTCAGGATTCACAGCCAGCCGTTTCCGCCGAAGAGAGGACCTCGGCGAATAGCCGTAGGCTCGCAGCCGAGGCGATGGACCAAGCACGGTCCCTAAGGTGGGCTGAGGCCGAAAACCAGCTCTTTGTCGCACCGCTACCGGCTCTGACTGAAGGGCTCGAGGCCCGGCTCGTGCTCAATAGTCGATTCGCCGAGCCCAATTTGATGGAGGTCGAGATCGCTTCGGCCGAAGGTGATCTGCACTGGTTGAGGAACGAAGATCTGGAGCCTCGCCGCAGTCTGGAGATCGACCTTCTCGAGGCCATCCGGCAAGCCGGGGTCCCGTTCCGGCCGGCAAGCGTTCGGGTCTCGTTTACCGGCGACCCGGAAATGATCCAAGCCTGGCTTCTGATCTCGGGCAATGGCGGTGTTCTGGAAGTGCCTTTGTCGAGCCGTAGCAAGGAGACTGGCGGACAGTGGACGAGTTTCTGGGACACACGGCACTACGAAGTCAAGCGGGCAGTTCGCCCGTTGGTTGCGTTCGTCAACACCGAGGCAAGCCCCGTGAGGTTGACCCTGAGGCACGAAACCTTGCAGCACGACTCCCTGGCAAACCGAAACCGGCCTTCGATCAGGGAAATCCCCGCATTCGGGACATTCATCTGGCGGCTGCCGAGCTCTGCTCTCAGCGCGGCCGGGTCGCTCCGAGTTCGGCACGACGGTGCGCCCGGCCAGGTTCTAGCATCGGGATACCTGCAGGGGGCCGGGTTCATTGCCGCCCTACCTGTCGTCAGCGCTGCGACACTCAGTGAGTCCAAGCTCTACGATGCGCCGACTCTTCCCCTCGGGGTAACAGGCGAGGATCGGCCAGTGGTCAGCATTCTGCATCCGGGACAAGAACATCGCGCGCCAGCGGTCGTCCGCCTCTCCCTGCTCGAGCTCGCCTCGGGGCGAGAGGCCGGAGCCATCAAGCTTCGCCTCGCACCTGGACAGATCCGGTCGATCGACCTCCGTGCTGAGCTCGCCGTGGCGTTCGCTGACTCGACCGAAAGGCTGCGGCTGCAACTCGCTTCTGAAGGCTCGCCTATCCTTGCCTACGGCCTGTCTCTCAAGTCGGTTGGCGGGCCGACAGATGTTGCACTGATCCCGCGGCAAAGTGTCCACGAGAGTGGTACATACCCGATCCCGACCCTCGAAGAGAACCAAGTGATCACCACCTTCTTGAACCTGGGCGAGACAGAGGCCGAGCTGTTTGCTCATCTCTCTTGGGTCGGCGGCGAGTACGCCCTCGCACCGATCCAAGTCGCACCGGGAGGGGCTGTCCGCTTAGATTTTCAGGCGTTGATCGACCGGGCTGAGCCTGATCTTCTCGGCCGTTACTTCAAGCCGGAAGCTTCACCCTCCTACTTTCAGTGGCTATCGCGGAAGGGCAGCTCCGATCTCCTCGCTCGAACCGAGGTTCGACGTCTGGACTCCGCCGATTCCTATGGGCTCAACTGCTTCGGTTGCTGCATGGAATTTCCTTTCGGCGGTATCGAACCCTCTTTCGCCGCCTTCCGGGTCGGTGAGCAGGCCAGCTTCAGACCGGTGGAGTTCATCGATACGTGCTCGGGGACCATGGGTCCCTTCAATGCCAGTCCAAGCTCGTCGAGCTACTCATCGCCTCTTGGTTGGAACTACAACAACGTCTGGGCGACCAACGATACCAATCAGACGGTTTCCTTCTCCGACAGCGGCCACTATACGGCGGCCAATTGTTCGACCGTTGCGCGAACGTTCTTCGGCGACGGCCCAGTCGTCGCCGACGAGGAGTGTCAAGAGGAACATCACCCGGATTTCGATCCGACAGCAGGTTGCTGTGGGATGACCGGCGGCAACGTAGTGGCCTGCAAAGCTTGTTGTGACAAAGAAAAGGAGGTCGCCGACTGCCGCTGCGACGCCTTGCCGTTCTTTAGTGGCATCTGCAAAGGGCTGGCGTCTCTAGTCTCCCTCACCAAATGCCACGCTCCCTGTGCGGCGGCGGGGTGTGGCGATGCGTAGGCACTGGATAGCCGGCCGGAAGCGGCTCACTGTGCTGACCCTGTGGCTGGCCATCGTCTTGCTCACGCAAGCTGCCGCAACAGCGCTGGCAGGCGAGGTCGAGCTCGAACAGGTGCAGACGGTGGCATGGAGCGCCGATGAAGGGTATCCCGATGGCCAAGGGGTCTTTGTGTTTCAACAGACCTCGGGATGCCTGGCCGCCCGCCTGCATGTGCTGACGCCGATGCTCGACCAAATGACCCTGACCTACAGTTACTCTCCGCGAGAAGGTTTGATGTTCGCCAAACTCCTCGACGAAGTCACAGGTTGGGCTCTCGAGGAACGCAAGCGTACCCACCTCCGGCTGCCGGATGCGGGGTCGGCCCTCGACCAGAAGAAGCTGTTGGCCAGCATCGCCGACGTCATCTCGGCTGGCAAGCCAGCCTTCGCGAGCTTGTCGCTGCAAGCGGTGGGCGGACTCTCCTTCGAACGCCGTTTCGAAGAGCCCGCGGGCCATACTCCCGAGCGCTTGGCGCGGGAGATGGAATTGGAGGGTTTCGGATACCGGCTCGAACAAGAGGCGCCCGCCGGTTTATTGGAGAAGGTGCGGCGGCTGCGGGCTCAGGTCTGCGATCCACAGGGAGCGGGTCGCTACTGTGTGTTCGGTGAGCTGTTGGCCACGATCGATCAGGTGCTGACCCGCCACTCGGCCCCGGCCAGCCGGGAGACTTCACCGTTCACCATCGGGAAGGGATCGGTGGAGGACAGCCGAGAGCGCTTGGTCTTCGAGGCCGAAGAGCTAGGTTTCCTCCATACGTTCAGCTCATTCGACGCGGCTGATCCGTTACTCGGTACCTGTGCCGAGAGATTGGCTTGGAACGAGAATCCAGCGGCGCTGAGATAGTCCGCTCTGCTAGCATTTGGACGGAGACCTCGTCTCAGGGTGATGGGGCTAGTGGCCCCATCACCTTGCGATCCACCGATGAACATGCCCGCTTTCCTGAGCCGTACAAGCCCGATACTTTTGATCGGAGCTGTCACGTTGCTTGGTGGATTCATCAAGCCACAGCTGTGGCGTGGCGCGGAGTCCCCTTCGCTGCTCGTTGTCGGCGATTTGGCGCCGCATCTCGCGCTCCCCATCTATCCGGACAGTGACAAAGGGTTCGATCTGACCGAGGCAACCGAGGATCAGAGCCTCGTCGTTGTCACCTTCTGGGCTTCCTGGTGTCTGCCTTGTCGAGTCGAGCTCCATCGTCTGACGGAACTCTTCGATCAGTATGGCGAGGCCGGCCTCGAGATCGTTGCCGTCAATCTGGATAGCGAACGGCAGGAGATCCAGCGTTTTCTCGATGAATCGCCATTGCCTTTTCCTGTAGTGCTCGGAAACGATTCTCGCTGTCGACTAAGACGGTTGTCGGCAGCACCCGCACTCCGAATCGAGCGACGACATCGGAATCGTTCCCGAGCACTACAGGAAAAGGCAATGGCGATTCATCGAGAAA
>JBCCGX010000215.1:0-11253 GCA_039029035.1 Acidobacteriota bacterium
AGAGCGCCAGGAACGGGCACACCAGCAAGAGGTCGCAGAAGAGACCTTCCTGTCGCAGCCGGCCCGCCATCCGCATCGCATGGTCCACTACGGACACTACGTCTTCCGTACACCCCCACCCCTCGCCATCATCGACCCGGGCGTCGACACGGTGACGGGGCAGTCCATCTTCCTCGAAGGGCACCGCCAGAACACGGCGATGTTCGCGGACACGCGGGCCAGCGCGAACGTCGGGGGGTTCCAGACCTTGTCGCCGGCCTTCGTCTACCAGATCTTGATCCCGCTCCTATTGATCGCGCTCGGCCACGGTGTTTTCGTCAGAGAGCGTGAAGCGAGAACGCTAGCGCCTCTGCTGGCCCAAGGCGTGTCGGGCGTGACCCTCTACATGGGGAAGGCCTTCGCTTTGGCAGGCCTCAGCGCCGCATTGCTGACGCCGATGCTGATCCTGGCGCTCATCGGAGTGACCTCGGGTGAAGCCGCCTCAGTCTCGCTGGCGGTGGTCGCCGCCTACGGCTCTTACTTGCTCGTATGGTCGGCGCTGACTGTCCTGGTATCTGCCGTGGTGGGCACGCGCGGGGTCGTCCTCGGCATTCTGATCTTCATTTGGCTCTTGTGGTCGCTTGTCGCGCCGCGTCTCGCTGTCGCCTCTGCCAGCACCGCCGCGCCCTCGCCCGGCAAGCTCGAAACGGACTACCAACTCTACGCTGACCTTCGCGAGCTCGGTGATGGGCACAACGCTGGCGATCCGGCGTTCAACGCTTTGAGAGCCAACCTCCTAGCCGAGTACGACGTGGACAGTGTCGAAGAGCTGCCGATCAATTTCAGGGGCGCTGTCGCACAGGCTTCGGAGGCGGATCTCACGCAGGTCATGAACGAGTATGCCGAACGTCGCATGGTTCTGGAGGTCCGCCAGTCCCGTCATGCCAATGGCTTTGGCTGGCTGTCGCCTGTGCTCGCCGTCTCAGCGGCTTCGCGCCATCTCGCCGGCGTCGACCTCGAGACCCATCACAGGTTTCTGCGGGAGGCCGAGGCGGTTCGTTTCGACTTCGTTCAAGGCCTCAACAAGAGCCACATCGAGGAGCTGTCTTACGCCGATGACATCAATCGAAGCCAGAGCGCTGAGGCGTCACGCCGGGCTCGCATCTCGCCAGAGAACTGGAAGGTACTCGACGAGTTCCGGTTCCAGCCGGCCACCCCGGACGAGCGGTTTGGCGCGGCTGTGGCGCCCATTTCCATGCTCACGGTGTGGCTCACGGCTCTCGTTGCGGCCGGCGTCTTCGCCAGTGGGAGGTTGAGGCCATGAGCGGGCCCCTACGCGAGCTTTGGTTTCTGTGGCGCGACCGTGCGGCGAAGGTCTGGCTTCTCATCGGCTTCGCCGCGGCGGGCCTCGCCGTGGTCTTCGGCCTCATGGAGATTGCTGCCCAGCGCGACACGATCGAGCGCTTGAAGGCGGCTGACCAGATCGAGCGGGCCGTCACGACGGAAGCCCATCGCGACGACTGGGGTAGTGCGGCCTACTACACGTTTCATCTCACCTACGACCCGCCTGAGTCGTTCGCGTTCGCAGCCCTTGGGCAACGGGACGCCTCGCCGTGGAAGCATCGCATCCGGATGCTGGCACTGGAGGGGCAGATCCACGAAACCGACGCCGCCAATCCCGATTTTGCGCTCATCGGCCGGTTCGACTTCGCCTTTGTCGCCGCCATGATCGCGCCTCTGATCCTCATTATGCTGATGCACGACTTGCGGTCCGGGGAGCGGGCAAGTGGGCGTTACGACTTACTCCTCGCGACGTCGGCCGACGCGCGGATGCTCTGGTTGTCTCGAGCGGCATGGCGCGTCGGCGCTCTCGCCTTCGTGCTGCTCGTTCCGCTCTGGATCGCCGGCTTCGTGAGCGGGGCCGGAGCCGCCAAGCTCCTTGGCGCAAGCTTTGCGCTTCTCGCCCATCTCCTGTTTTGGTGGGCGGTCATCGCGTGCGTCAACACGCGGACCTGGACGTCCACGGTCAATCTGACAGCGCTCATCGGTCTGTGGCTCGCTTTCGCCGTCGTCGCACCAGCAGCGATCAAGGCTGGTGTCGACGCAGCGATCGCGGTTCCGGAAGGCGGCGACATCATGCTCACGCAGCGCGAAGCCGTGAACGATGCCTGGGACCTTCCTCAAGAAGCGACCATGACGCCCTTCGTCGAGCGTCATCCGGACATGGAGCCGTACGCCGAGATCGAGGGCACCTTCGAATGGAAGTGGTACTACGCTTTCCAGCAGGTGGGCGACCAAATCGCTGAGCCGCTGTCCGTCGCCTACCGAGAGGGAAGGGCCCGCCGCGATGCGCTCGCCGGACGTCTCGCCTGGCTTTCGCCGCCCGCGAAGCTGGAGCGGGCGCTGCAGCGCATGGCCGGCACAGACGCTGCCGCTGCACTTCAATACGAGGACGAAGTGCGTGCATTCCACGCGAGCCTGCGTGCCTACTACTACCCACCGATGTTCAAGGGCGAGCCGGTCACGGATGGGGTGCTGGCTGAGCGGCCGAACTTCGACTGACAGATTGCACTTTAACCGAGTGAACAGAAACCGAGTGAATAGAGGAATCATCGAATGACGCGCACCAAAAGAACGCTGGGTTGGGCCCTATGGACGGCGAGTACGCTGGCGATCGCGAGCGCAACGGCGCTTGCACAAGAGGTCGAAGAGGACGCAACCGAGACCGTCGAGACCGAGACCGTCGAAGACCAGATCACCGTTGTCGGCGAGCGCAAGGCTTACCGAGGCGATTTCGAAGAGATCGAAATCCCGGCGGCGGAGCAGTCGATCGATGAAGAGTTGCTGGTCGAAGTCGGCGCGCTGAACCTCAATGACGCGCTCGATCTCTCCGCCTCTGTCGCACGGCAAAACAACTTCGGCGGCCTCTGGAACGCCTTCTCTGTTCGTGGCTTCGCAGGCGACATCAACCTGCCCAGCGGTTTCCTCGTCAACGGCTTCAACGCGGGGCGCGGCTTCGGCGGCCCGCGAGATCTCGTCGGCATCGAGTCCGTCGAGGTTCTGAAGGGTCCGCGATCTGCGCTCTACGGTCGGGGTGAGCCCGGCGGCACAGTGAACCTCGTCACGAAGCGCCCGCGATTCACCCAGGGTGGATCCATCAAAGGCACCGTCGGAAGCTGGGATCAGTACCGACTCGAGGGTGACTTCCAGACAGTCCTGGGTGCGGAGGGTAACTTTGCTGTGCGCCTCGCAGGGTTCTACGAAGATGCAGAGAGCTTCCGGGAGGCGGTCGAAACAGCGAAGCTCGGTTTCTTTCCGTCGGCAACCTGGAGCCTGACCAACAACACCAGCGCAACCTATGAGCTCGAATATTCGAACCAGGAGATCCCGTTTGATCGTGGGGTCATCTTCTCGGAGGAGTTCGGTTTCTCACCTCGGGACACGTTCGTGGGTGAGCCCGGTGACGGACCGATCGAGACAGAAGCCGTAGGACATCAGCTCGAGTTGCTGCACAACTTGAACGGCAACTGGAATCTCCTGGCTGGCTTCGGCTATCGAGAAACGTCTCTTGAAGGCAACGCATCGGAAACGAATTTCGCCGGTCGCCAGACCTACTTCATCGACGGGCAGACGATCTCCCGGTTCTTTCGCTTCCGTGACTTCGAGTCGGACTACATGGTTTTGCGAGCCGAGCTCTCCGGTGAGTTCGAAACCGGCTCGCTTCGCCACAGGCTGATCGTGGGCGCGGACCACGATGAGTTTGATAACAGCCTGCTCATTCTGCGCTTTCGCCCCGGCTTCTTTGGCCCGGGCACGGATATCAGCACGCTCGATCCGGCTGAGTACCTGCTTCTTGATGCCTTCGATCCCGTCTACGGCTTGTATCCGATTCCAACGCCGGGCCCGAACACCGATCGTAATGAAGTGCTGACAGGCACAGGCTTCTACATCCAGGATCAGATTTCGATCACCGACAAGTTCCAGATTCGGATCGGTGCGCGCTTCGATGACTTCGAGCAGGACCTGACGAATCTACGTGCCAATCCCGCGAGCACCGTGACGACGTCCGATGATCGGGTCTCTCCGCAGTTTGGAGCGCTCTATCGTGCCCATAACGGTGTCACGATCTACGCGTCATATGGCGAGGGCTTTCGCCAGCAGACGGGGTCCGACTTTCAGGGCAACCAGTTCGAACCCAACATCACCGAGTCCACTGAGCTTGGTGTCAAGTTGGACGTGGGGCAGTTCGCAGGCAAGGTGACCGGTTTCCTCGGCGTGACGCTGTTCGAGGTCGAGCAAAGCAACTTCCTGGTGAACGACGACCGGCCCGAAGCGGTGGCTGCGGGCTTCTTTTCTTTCCCCGCAGGTACTTCCGAAAGCACCGGCTTGGAGTTGGACGCGAATCTGACTTTCGCCAACGATTTCAACCTATGGTTCTCGTACGCCTACACGGATGCCGTTTTCACCAACAGCAATCCGGACGTTGACGGTTTTGGTGGTTTGATCGAGGTCGGCGATCCCCTGATCAACACGCCAGAACACCAGATCAACCTGCAAGTCAGCAAAGGCTTCGAGGTCCGCTCCATGCCGGCTCGGTTGGGTGGTGGCATTTTCTATACAGACGAGCGGAATGGTTGGGTTGCGTTTGACTTCACCCTGCCGAGCTACACGTCCGTTCGACTGTTTGGTGAGATCGAGCCCGCCCTAGGGATCAACCTCCGTGTGGACGTTGACAATCTTCTCGACGAAACGTTCTACACCAACTCCTTTTCTGACGTCTGGGTCGAGCCTGGCGCGCCGCGTAGGTTCCGCGTCTCGGCGTCCTACTCGTTCTAACGATCCAAGGTTGCCGGCTCTCCCTCGTCTCTCCAGCTTTCAGCTGGAGGGACAGAGAGAAGCTGTGGGTGCCAGGGGCAACCGGGCTGCGGCTCCAAGAGCTTTGGTGAACGGCAAGCCGCTGGCCCGCGATGACGCGAAAGCGACGCCGGCTCGCCGCGTATCGCGAAGTCCAACCGCGGGAGCGTCTGTCGCCAGGGCTCGCCGTTCCAGGGGCGACTCCGCGCCCCGGTCTTAAAAGTTTTTTGGCGTGGTTTTCGAGCGAACGACGTAGCTACGAAGTAAAGGCTCGAAAGCAACGAAACGTCAGCCAGCTCATCCTCGGCTACCCAAACGGAGAAAGCGATGAAAAGTCTCATAACGATGTTGCTCGGCACATCTTGCATGATCGTACTGGCCACCTCCGCCTCGGCCTCCCCACCTTTCAACCCGGTCTCGGCCATCCAGGACGTTCCTCTCGTCGCCTTCGAAGACACCGGTGTCTTCACCCGCATTCACCCGACCAAGATGGCCATCGGGAAAGATCGAAAGATCTATTTCAACTCCTCGTTGGCCGTCGTCTACCGCGTCGATGAGGAAGGAACTTTGGAAAAAGTCTCGGTTCTTCCCAACGCCGGCGGCATTCCGGACGACGACTTCACCATCGGCATCACCTTCGATCAGCCGGGTAACCTTTATGTCTCCAACATTACTGGCATCTACGAGATCAGCGCGCGGGACCTGCGTCGCCAGACCCTGGAGCAGCCTGTCGCGGCCACCAAGATCGCCGACATCCCTGCAGATCTGCAATTCCCCATGGGACTCGTCGCGGACCGGCGCGGGCACCTCTACCTGTCGGACATCTTCGGCGGCGCGATCTTCAAGATCGACATCGACACGGGTCAAGCGACCTCATGGTTCAGCGATCCGGCTTTGGCGGCGCCGGTCGTCATACCCTCGGACAACCTCTTCGGGATCGGCTTCGGCATCACCGACATCGCCATCGGCAACAGGGGCAGATACCTGTACTTCGGAACGCAGGAAACCCACCGAATCTATCGCCTCGGCATCAACCGAGACGGCTCGGCCGGAGCGTTGGAGGAGCTAGCTCATCTTCCGAACCTGGCCTTCAACGGCGTTTCCTTCGATATGGTCGGCAAGAAGGTCTACCTGTCGGTACCGTGGGAGTTCTTCGAGAACGGCATCCAGACCCTCACAAATCCGGTGGAGGTAGCGGGCTCGATCTGGATGATCGACATCCGACAGTTGAAGAGAGACGGCTTCGCGACCCCCGTCGAGCTGATTCGAGACGTCGACGTCGGAACCGCCGTCGACGTGGTGAGCGGCTTCCACTTCGGAGGGGGCCCGGAACAGGCCGACCGCCTTTATGTCTCCGATGGGAGCTTCGACACTTTCTTCTGGCTCAACGGCGATCCGAACGGCGCGCCGTTGCCCGATCCGACCCCGGAGGGAGGTATTCCCTTCCCACAGAACACGTATCACGGGGCGATTCGCACGCTCGAGCTCGTGGATTATTAGGATCCACACGACGAAAGCCAAGGAGGGCCCGATCTGCCTCGACCCCATCGTGTAGTAGTCTCGGCGACCAATGGCGATGCGAGCTTTGATCACGGGTGGCGCGGGGTTCATCGGCTCCCATCTGGCCGACTTGCTCCTCGCCCGTGGCGCCGATGTGACGATCATCGACGATCTGTCGACCGGATCGCTCGCCAACCTCGCCACGGCTCGGGACTCGTCCCGCTTCCGCTTCGCGATCGAGACGATTCGCAACGAGACGGTGATGGATCGGCTGGTCAGCGAGTGCGACGTGATCTACCACCTGGCGTCGGCGGTCGGCGTCGAGCTGATCGTGCGCCAGCCGGTGGAGGTGATCGAGCGCTGTGTCCTCGGCACAGAAAGCGTGCTGAAGATCGCCGCCCGCTATCGCAAGAAGGTGCTGCTCACCTCGACGTCCGAAATCTATGGCAAGGGGACTCGCGTCCCCTTCGCCGAGGAGGACGACCGCCTGCTCGGTCCGACGACCAAGAGCCGTTGGAGCTACTCGTCGTCGAAGGCGATCGACGAGTTCCTGGCTCTGGCCTACTACAAAGAGTACGGCTTACCGGTGGTCATCGCCCGTCTGTTCAACACCATCGGACCCCGGCAAACCGGTCACTATGGGATGGTCGTACCGCGCTTCGTCCGCGCCGCGATCCGCGGCGAACCGCTCCGCGTCTTCGGTGACGGCACGCAATCACGTTGTTTTTCCTACGTCGGCGACATCGTCGGCGCCCTCGTTGCGCTGATGGACGAGCACGCTGCCGAAGGCTCGGTGGTCAACGTCGGCAGCGACGAGGAGATCTCGATCATGGCGCTTGCCGAGCGTGTCCGACGGATCACCGAGAGCGATTCGGAGATCGTCACCGTGCCTTATAGCGAGGCCTACGAGACGGGTTTCGAAGACATGCAGCGCCGCATCCCCGACCTCGCTCGCATCCGGCAGCTGATCGGCTACGAACCGACCCTCGGGCTCGATGAGATCATCCGTTTGATCTGGCAGTACGAGCTGGCGTAGAGCTGAACAGTCCCACAGCGCAAGGGGCCGCGGCGTTCGGTCCCAGCTCGAGAGCATCTAGCAACATCCGGTTGGCTCCTTCGGCTGTGCCGCAGCTCAAACTCGCCTCGGCCACCCGGCCTTCCGCAAAGCTCAGTTTCTTGCGGGATCTGCGTCATTCTCAGCCGTATCCAGCTCAAACACGTTCGCTGCGTGCTCGCTCCACGGAGCCGCCCTCCTAGACGGGCCGGGGATCGCAGCCGCAGCATGTCTATCAGAAGCTTCTTGTGACCAACGGTCGCAAGCAGGTACTGGGTAAGGGATACGCCGCCGAACCAAGGAGGAGAAATTCGTGCACTTCGCCCAGGATCTGAAGATCGCCCTGCGATCCCTCGCCAAGAATCCCGTCGTCTCGATCGCCGTCGTCTTGGCCCTGGCGCTCGGCATCGGCGCCAATACCGTTGCCTTCAGCTTGATCGATACGCTGCTGCTGCGTCCGCTGCCTGGTCTAGCCGAACCCAAAAGCCTGGTGGCGATCTACACCACCCAAGGCGAGGATTCGGCTCCCGGTCGAACCGCCTATGCCGACTATCGCGACCTCGCCGCGGCCGAGAATGCCGTCTCTGGCCTGGTGGCCACGGCTGCCTTGGAGCTCAGCCTGACCCGTGAAGGGCCGAGCGACAGTGTCAGTGGCTTGGCGGTGAGCCACGGCTACTTTCAGCTCCTCGGTATCGCTCCGACGGTCGGGCGACTCCTCGGGCCCGATGACACCAACCAGCCGGTGGCGGTGATCCACCATGATCTGTGGCATCACCACTTCGGAGCCGATCGCAACGTGATCGGTCGAACCGTGCGCCTGAACGGCCAGCCGATGACAGTGATCGGTGTCACACCCCCCGGTTTTAGGGGCACGGCGTGGCACGATCCGGCGGACATTTGGATCCCGCTCGAGCAGTTCAACCAGGTGGCCACCGGGATCTCGGCCCATTTTTCCGGTGACGAGGATCGCAAGCGCCGCTGGCTCCATCTGGTCGGACGCCTGGCGCACGGCGTCAGCACCGACGAAGCACAGACGGCCCTCGGCCTCATGGCCGATCGTTTGGCCGAGGCCCATCCGGAGACCAATACCGGACGGGGTGTCCAGGTCTATCCCCTGGCGCAAGTGGCCTTCGGGGTGGGCAATCGCCAGAAGCTGACACGCTACTCCGGGCTCTTGATGGCGGTGACGGCGATCGTGCTGCTGGTCGCCTGCCTCGATATCGCGAGCCTGATGGTGGCCCGCGGCCTGGCGCGTCGCCGGGAGATCGCGGTGCGTCTCAGCCTGGGTGCGAGCACCGGGCGACTCGTGCGGTCCCTGCTCACCGAAAGCCTGACGCTGGCGCTGGCCGGTGGCGTCTTGGGGCTCGCCCTGGCCAGGGCCGCGATGCCGATCATCGAGCGCTCGAAACTGCCGGTCGCGGCCGACTTCGAGCTCCACCTCGACGCCCGTGTGCTGGCGTTCGGCCTCGCCGCGTCGGTCCTCTGCGGCCTGCTCTTCGGCCTCTTGCCGGCCTGGCGATCGGTGCGGGCCGGGATCGTGGCCGCGCTGCGCGGCGAGGTGCCCATCGGCCGCCGTTGGCGACTCGGATCGAACGACCTGCTGGTTTTTGCCCAGGTGGTCCTAGCTCTCTTGGTTCTGGTCGGTTCGGGACTCATGCTCCGCACCCTCGCCAACCTGCGCGCCATCGATCCCGGTTACGATCCGCGCCAGACCCTGGTGACCTCACTCGATCTCTCACGGGGCGGTTACTCCGGTCCACGGGTCACCACCTTTTACCAGGAGTTGGTCGATCGTCTGCGTCGTCTACCCGGCATCCAGGCCGCGAGCATGGCTTCGGCCCTGCCAATGGTCGGTGCCGACCTCAGTGTCCACCTGACCGTCGGCATTGAAGGGGCTCCGGCGCGGGCCGAGGGCGAGAAGGCGCCGGCAGTGCACCACACCCTGGTCGGCTCCCGGTACTTCGCAACAGCCGGGATGGAGCTGCTGCAGGGGCGCGACTTCAACCGGCGAGACACGAACGCCTCAGCCGGCGTGGCGATCGTCAACCAGACCATGGCACGGCAGTTCTGGCCCGACCGAGGGCCTTTGGGCCGCCGTCTAACCTTGGTGCAGACCGAGGAGCCATTCGAGGTCGTGGGCGTGGTGTCGGACGCGAAGTATGCCGACCTGAAGGAAGAGACAGGGCCGGTGCTCTACCTATACCAGGGGCAACAGGAGAAATCGTTCCTCGGCGCACTCCTGGCCCCGGCGATGACTGTCCTCGTACGCACCCTCGACGAGCCGCGCGGCATGCTGTCGGCCGTCCGTTCGACGGTCAGCGCGATGGATCCTCACCTGCCGGTCTACAACGTCCGGACCCTGGACGAGATCCTCTCCTCCGAGGTCGCGATCGAGCGCCAGGCAGCGCTCTTGTTCAGCGGCTTCGCCTTGCTGGCGATCGTGCTGGTGATGGTCGGGCTCTACGGCATCGTGTCGCAAGCGGTGGACCGTCGACGACACGAGGTCGGCGTCCGCATGACGTGTGGCGCCCAACCCGGCGCGGTGCTGCGCTTGATGCTGCGGCGCTCGGCGATCTCCTCCCTGGCGGGAATTGCCGTTGGCCTGGGCGCCGCAGTCCTGGCGAGCCGGGCTTTGGCGAGCTACCTCTATGGCGTCACCCGCACGGATCCTGCGACCCTCACCATCGCCGCCTTGGGGCTGCTCACGATCACCTTGGCCGCGGCCGCGCTACCGGCTCGGCGCGCCGCCCGGATCGATCCGGTGACGGTGCTGCGGGAGGACTGAACCTTCGGGGCTGAGGCAATGGTGGTACTCTCCAAACCTGATGGATTCGATCACTCGGGTCGACTTCGACAATCCCGACGACTTCGACCGCTGGCAGACCTACCTGGCCTCCCGTAGCGATACCCATTGCACCGACTCGGGTCAGTGGCGGCGCTTCTTCCACGAGCTCTACGGGATCCCGAACGTCTCCTATGTCTTCACCGAAGGCGGCACCGTCCGTGGTCTGGTCTCGCTCTACCACTTTCGCTCCCCCTTCATGGGGAACTTCCTGGTCACCAATCCCTTCTTCGGCTATGGCGGCCTCTACGCCGACGACGACACGATCCGCGACGCACTGCTGGCGAAGGTGAGGAAACAAGCAGCTTCTCTCGACGTCGACTACATCGAGCTGCGACTTCGCCAGACGCTGCCGCCCCCCTTCGCCGCGGCAGACGACTTCCTGGAGTCGCACCTCGACCTGCTGGAGACCGAAGAGGAGGTCTGGACGCAGCAGCTCGCCTCCAACGTGCGGCAGAATCTCCGCCGAGCCCGCAAGTCCGATCTCGAGTTCCGCCTGTCGTCAGACCACCGGCCGTGCTATCGATTGCTGTGCCGAACGCTACGTGCGCTCGGCACACCGTTTCACGGCGAGCCGATGCTCGCGCTGCTGCGCAAGCATTTCGCCCGCGAGACCTCCTTCTCTGAAGTCTGGCACCGCGGCGAGCTCATGGCCGCCGGCGTGGTGATGAACTTCGGCGACAGCGTCAGCACCCCTTACATCGGCAACCTCAAACAGTATGGTCGGCTGCGGGCCAACTACCAGCAATACTGGGGCATCATCCAGCACTGTCTCGAACAAGGCGTGCCACGGTTTGAGCTCGGCCGCAGCCCCAAGGGCTCGACCCATATTCGATTCAAGCGCAAGTGGGGCGCTCGGGATATCGCGGTGCGCTACAACTATCTCGTCGTCAACCCGCGCAAGCGCTACCGAAACGTCACCAACCTCTCACCGATATACCGCTACGCCACCCAAACGTGGAAGCGACTGCCCCTCGCCTTCACGTCAACTCTCGGGCCGCACCTCGCTCGCTACGTCCCCTGA
>JBCCGX010000216.1:0-11244 GCA_039029035.1 Acidobacteriota bacterium
CGCCGGAGCTGCCGCAAGAGGCACCCGGCTGCCGCGGCTACGCCCTGCGGATGGTCGATCTCGACAACGATCAGCGCGACGACCTGATCATCGGCTTTGCTGGCGAGAAGATCGGTGGTGTCGGTTTCAGCGACAAGGATGGCTGCGAGAACGGCGGTAGCCTGCGGGCCTGGAAGTCACTTGACCCGGCGTCGGCCACCGAGACGGCTGGCGAAGTCGCCGCCCCCTGATCGCGCAAGTCAGTCAAGCCGTCCGAGGCGGGCCTTGACAGCCTCTCGGGGCTCGATTAGGATTCGCTACCAATTCGATTGGGACTCAGATATGCCATGACACCCTGAAACAGCCTGCTGAAGGAGTAGGGCTGTCAGGAAATGTGGTAGTGTCCCGCTGCGGGGAGACGGCGAACCGCAGAGCAACACGACTTCAGAGACACCGAAAAGCCAAAATCAGAAACACCGCCCGCCAGCCGCAATCGACAGAACAGAGTCGAGGCGCGCTGCGGGATGCAAGAGACCGAAAGACCCAAACCATTAAACGGGGGGTGATACACGACAGCCAAGCTCAGGAGTAAAGGGACCGGATCTCCTGAGGCGCGATGTGAGCCAGCAACAGACACCGTGACTCGAACCGCCACGCCGCGAGGCGAGGCAGACAGAGGCGCGAGTTGTATGAGAATTCGAATCTCCGGCAAGCACCGCGGTCCCGCCGTACTCAGACCTAAACTTGAGGATTAGGAGAACGTAAAACAATGCGAAGAAATGTCCTTCTCGTAGCTCTCGCATGCCTGGTTGCCCTCGGTGGCCAGTCTTTCGCCGAGCTATGCACGATCGACGCGGTGCCAGCAGCCACGCTGTTGCTGCCGTACTTCGAGGTCAGCTTGACCGAGACGGATGCTGATCCTGTGCAGGCAGAGAGAAGTGTCGATACTTTCTTCTCGGTCAACAACGCTTCGGCCGCCGCCACTGTCGCCCACGTGGTGCTGTGGGGTGATTGGTCGTTGCCGTCGATCGACTTCGACATCTTTCTGACTGGCTATGACGTCGAGACCGTGAGTCTCAGCAGTGTGTTCAACGGCGGCAACCTGCCGATCACTGCCCACGCGACGAACGATCCGACCGATACCATCAGCCCCCATGGTCACACCAAGTCGAACAACCCGCAGTGGGACTCCTTCCCGGACAACCCTGCCGGTCCGCTCTTCCCTGGTTGTGACGCCAATCTGCCGTTGGGTCCGAACCCGACCCTCACCGGCATTTTCGCCGAGCGTGTCCGCTGTGGACACACCGGTCGTGGTCTTGGCTGCGACGAGAACGCTTGCATCGGTCAGGTGCATGACGAGACCGGCGCCGAGGCGAACGACTTCATCGCTCGCGGCTACATCACGATCGATAACGTGATCGACTGTAACCTCCGGTTCCCGAACGATGCCACGGGCTACTTCGGTGCCGACGGTGTTGCGAGCAACGTCAACCAGCTCTGGGGTGATTGGTTCATCGTCCAGGACGGCCGTGCGATCGGTGACAACCTCGTCGCCATCGAAGCCGATCCGGATGGCATGGCGTTCGCGCCTGGTGACTACACCTTCTACGGTCGCTACGTCAGTGGTCTCGCCACTGATCAGCGTGAGCCCTTGGCTTCGACCTGGGCCACTCGCTACTTCGCGCCGGGCTCCATCTTCGATGGCGGCTCCTCGCTGTTCGTCTGGCGTGACTCGAAGTGTCAGACCGCTGCCGATTCCTTCGGTCCTGGCTGCTCGCCCGAGACTGGCAAGCCGCCTTGGTGGCCGCTCGACGAGACCCAGGTGGTCGCGTTCGATACTCAGGAAGACGCGTGCGAGATCTGCACCGACCTCCCCGGCTCCTCGTCGACTGGCGTTTCCCCGCCGGTCATCATCGAGGACGATCCGCAGCAGTGCTTCCGGATCGAGACCGGCCGCTACCGCGTCGGCGAGGACAACCTCCTCCCGCCGTTCAGCAATGGCTGGATGTACCTCAACCTGAACTTCACGTTGGGTGACACCGGCGGTGTCTGCGAGACCGAAGGTCTCTTCGGCGACATCGCGCAGAGCTGGCTGAACACCGAGCTCGACTCGACCGACCTGGCTGGTGGTTCCCTCAGCGTCGGCTTCGCCGGCACGCAGCTGACCTCCGCCTGCAGCAACGCGAACCCCATTATCGTGGGTGACCTGGGCAACTAGGCTAGTCAGCAGCAATCGATCTTCGGATCGATCGAAAGCGGATACGGTGCAAGCCGTATCCGCTTTTGTTTTGTAGGCCGGTTTGGCGTCAGCCGGTTTGGCGTCAGCCGGTTTGGCGTCAGCCGGTTTGGCCTCAGCCGTTTGGCGTGCGCCGCATGGCCTGCGCCCTTGAGGCGGCAACCCTCGTCGATCCGTCCCGTTGATTTATCGCAATGTCTCATCCTACGTTTTTCTTGTAGTATCCAGCCTGCCCGTAGTATCCCGCCGTAATTCCTCTAAGGATTGGAGCCACGATGCGCAGAATCCTCCTTTTCGTCGCCCTTGCTTGCTTGCTCGGCCTCGGCGGCCGGTCGTTTGCCGAGCTCTGTACGATCGATTCGGTGCCGGCTGCAACCCTACTGTTGCCCTATTTCGAAGTCAGCCTGACGCCGACGGATGCCGATCCCGTACAGGCCGAGAGAAGTGTCGACACTTTCTTTGCGGTGAACAACGCATCGGCCTCCGCCACGGTGGCCCATGTGGTGTTGTGGGGTGATTGGTCCCTGCCGTCGATCGATTTCGACATTTTTCTGACCGGCTATGACGTCGAGACCGTCAGCCTCAGCGAAGTCTTCAATTGGGGTGGCTTGCCGATCACCGCACACGCGACGAATGACCCGTCCGATACCATCAGCCCCCACGGTCACACCAAGTCGAACAATCCGCAGTGGGATTCGTTTCCGGACAATCCCGCCGGACCGCTGTTCCCCGGCTGCGACATCAATCTGCCGCTCGGCCCGAATCCGACCTTGACCGGCATCTTTGCCGAGAGGGTCCGCTGTGGGCATACCGGCCGTGGGCTCTCCTGTGAGGAGGAGGCCTGTATCGGCCAAGTCCATGATGAAACGGGAGCAGAGAGCAATGACTTCATCGCCCGCGGTTATCTGACGATCGACAACGTCGTCGATTGCAACCTGCGCTTTCCGAACGATGCAACGGGCTACTTCGGCGATGATGGTGTGGCATCCAACGTCAACCAGCTCTGGGGTGATTGGTTCATCGTCCAGGACGGACGCGCCATCGGTGACCTGCTGGTGCCGATCGAAGCCGATCCCGAAGGCATGGCCTTCTCGCCCGGCGACTACACCTTCTACGGCCGCTATGTCGGCGGCCTAGCGACCGATCAACGCGAACCGCTGGCGTCCACCTGGGCCACCCGCTACTTCGCCCCCGATTCCGTCTTCGACGGCGGCTCGTCGCTCTTCGTCTGGCGCGATTCCAAGTGCCAAACGGCGGTCGATTCGTTTGGGCCTGGCTGCTCGCCCGAGCCGGGCAAGCCACCCTGGTGGCCGCTCGATGAGACCCAGGTCATCGCCTTCGACACGCAGGAAGATGCCTGTGAGATCTGCGCCGACATTCCGGGCTCCACCTCCACCGGCGTCTCACCACCGGTCATCATCGAAGACGTGCCCCGGCAGTGTTTTCGTGTCGAGACCGGGCGTTACCGGACCGGCGATGACAACCTCGTGCCGCCCTATGAATCGGGCTGGCTCTACCTCAACATGAACTTCACCCTTGGCGACACGGGCGGCGCCTGCGAGACCGAAGGGCTCTTCGGTGACATCGCCCAGAGCTGGGTCAGCAGCGAGCTCGATTCCACCGATCTTGCTGGCGGCTCACTCAGCGTCGGCTTCGCTGGCACCCAGCTCACGTCTGCCTGTAGCTCTGCCAACCCGATCATTACCGGTGATCTGGGTAACTAGTGCCCACCGCCAAGACAACATAACCTCGAATAGCAAAGGTGGCCTCATCGCGGAAGATCCGCGAGGGCCACCCCCTCCAGGATCGATCCTTCGAAAGCCGAAGCCTGCCATACGAGCGGGCTTCGGATGCCTCGTTTCCAGCCTTTGAACAGCGTCTCCGTTGCAAATCACAGCCTTGATGTGACCCAAATGCTGTGGTAACATTTTGAGTTCAAGACGCTGCACTCAGCCCCCGTTCATTATCAGACCCAATGCCCTGAAACGACCGGCGTTGTGTCGGTTGCCGGATGTTCCTACCGGTGAAGGAGAACACAATGATGCCCGACGTCTCGACGAGCCGCTTGGCGGCAATTTCCATCCTACTCGGCCTCTCTCTGCTCGCGCAGACCGCAATCGCCGGGGGAGGAGGGACGATCGAATGTTTCGATGGCGAGCCGGCGATGCCGATCGAGGAATTCCGAACCATCGGTGCCCAGACGTTCCGCATGTGGTCGGACTTCCTCGAGCCGACAGATCCGATCGGTAGCTCGCTGCCCGCCGCACGCGACAGCACGGGCTACAGCGGCTTCGATCGACCGGGACGGGCCGGCGGCCTGGAGTTCTTCTACGGCATCGATATTCAAGACAATAACCTCTACATGGTTTATAACGCCGGTTGGCAGATCTGGAACATCAACGGCGGCTTGGCGGTCAACCCGCAGGTGCTGTCACAGCGCGACGGCTGGGACGGTGATTTTCACGAATTCCAAGAACCCGTCACCGAGCTGTACTTCCTGCTTTTCGACATCGATGCGATCGATCCGCCGGGCAACAACAATACGCTCGTCGCGGTAGCGGGTAAGAGCCCGGTCGGCCCGACCATCTGGGACGCGGCCAACAAGAGCAACCCGCAACAGCTCTACCAAGACGAAGGCAAGTCGGGCGTCCAGGTTGCCGCCGCCAACATCGACGGCCGCAGTTATGCATTCTTCAGCCACGGTCAAGGTGTGCACGTCTATGACATGACTCGGGCGCGGGAGATCGGTCCCTGTTTCGAGAATACCCTCACCGCCACCAGCCTCTGCGGCGGTAACAGCAACCCGGTCTGGCGTGGCCAGCTCGGCCCCTGGCCCTGGGGCAAGGTCGAGTACTTGGATGTCCTGGAGACAGTCGTCGGTGGCGAGACGAAACACTTCATCGCCCTGACCGACGGGACAGCGGCCAACAGCTTGGGCATGGAGTTGCGTGAGATCACCAACATCAGCACCGTTCCGCCCACCAGCACCGCCATTCGCCAGGGCCTGAACACCTTCTCGTTCGGCGTCGAGTTGTTTCAGATCGACGACCGCTACTACACCGCGGTGATCAACTTTACGGATCTCGAGATCTACGACATTACCGGCTGTATTACCGGCACCGGCGGATGTAGCTTCACCGGTCCGGAGTTCGATCGGCCGGTCGCCATCGCAACCGACTTGCCCTCGCTGTCGTTTGTCCGTTTCTCCGAGAGCGATGGTAGGCCCTTCCTCTACAAGGGTTTTAGCGCCTCGTGCTCCGCGCCGCCGGCGGCTGGAACGCCCAACAAAGAGTGGCTGCTCGATCTGGACGGTCTCAGGACCGGCGGGCCCATCGTCGATGTCCGCGGCGAGACCTATAACGATCCGAATCACAACAGTCCGCAGCGACGGATCGACTACTGGTCGAGCTATTACGACAAGTCGACCGAGGGTTACAGTGCCTTCGCCCCGCACGACGGTGTCTTCCACGGACGGTTCTTCTATCGGGCCAGTCAGTCCATGTTCGACATCCACGAGTACACCGGCGGAGTGGAGGCCGAAGCGACGATCGCGCCGACCAGCAACGATCGCTGGTTCAGCTCACCGACGGTCCAGGAATGGGTCAATCTCAACGGTAGTTGCAACATCGGCTCTGCCACGGGGTGGCAGTGGACGTCGTCCAATGCAGCGGGTACTCCGGCTGCCGACCCCGCACCGGTCGTCGAGCAGCTGGCCGGCAGCACGGCGAGAGTGCGTCGAGGCCTCTGCGCGGCCGACAACTATCCGACCAGCACCTGTCCGAACGAGACGCTCGAGGTCGAGGCTGATGTCACGTGCGGTATGACGCCGGTGACCTCCAATGAGATCGATTTGACGCTCTCCGACCCGCGGCCGTTCTTCGACCAGGTCGATATCGTCGAGCCGCCGGCAGATCCCGGTCCGCCGCCGCAGTATCCCATCTGCCAGGTGGTGAATTTCCGGGCGCTCAACGGCGTCGCCAACGAGATCGCAGGTAAGGCCCTGACTACGTTCAACTGGCAGGTCCGGCCTACCGCCGGAGGCGACACGCTGACCTGCAACGCGGCAGGCGCCGGAACGGGTCTCAACTGCACTCAAACCCAGCTCGTCTGGGACACTACGGACGTCGAGCTCGGTGACCCGGATCTGATCTTCGCCGACGGCTTCGAGTCCGGCAATACGACGGCCTGGGGTGCCGGAGCATTCCTCGATGGTGGAGTCGCCTCGACCTTCGATGTCACGTTGACAGCCACCAACGAGCATGGCTCGATCGCCCAGACCACCCAGCTGACCATCACGCCGCTGGAAGCCCTGGCCTTCAACGGTGACGGCTTCACTATTCCAGCGACGCCGCCGCTCGACGGGATCTACGACTTCACCGCGACGGCCGAGAATGCCACCGACTATCGCTGGGAGTTCGAGCAAGATTCCTCGCTGCCGGGTGATCCGGACTGCCAGATCATCACGCCTTGCGAGGTCGTTATGACCACCTCACCGACGGTTCAATACCAGTGGCCGGCGGGGAACACCAATGGTGCGGATTACGACGTCGCGGTCGAGATCAGCAACTGCGACCCGGGTGCTACGCCCATCTCGCGGACCAGGACCGTGACCAACGTCACCGTCATTACGGACATGCCGCCGGAGGTGGATGAGTTCCGCGTGGTGACGGTCGGAACCGATTGCCTCTGCCTGGCCGGGATCTGCACCTGCCCGCCCGGTAGCGTCAGCTTCACCGTTGACGTCACCGGCGAATGTGACGACCTCGATTTCGTCTGGGGTGATGGGCAGGTCAGCAACAACCAGGCCTGCGACAATGCGACCTACGTGCACAATTACACCTCGACCGGCACTTTCAATCTGGAAGTGACGGCCTGTCGCGGTGCCCTCTGTGACACGCAGGTCAACTTGACGAACATCTCGCAGGCCAATCCGGTGCCTCTCACGATTGCCACCAGCGCGGATCTCACCGCCGAGCAGTAGGAGCTGACTGCGAGACCCTGTCCGCAGCAGGACCGAGTGCTGACCGCCCGGCGTAACGACGGCGGTCAGCAGCCGGATCCCCTATTCCTATGAGCCAGCCGGTGGTTTTCGCCAAGCAGGTCGGAAAGACCTACAAGGTCTATCCAAGACCTTGGGACCGAATCCGAGAGCTGGTCACGGGGCGGCCATGCCACCAAGGCATTGCCGCCCTGCGGGATGTCAGCTTCGAGCTCCACGAAGGTGAGAGCCTCGGCATCATCGGCGAGAATGGCGCTGGCAAGAGCACACTCCTCAGCATGTTGTCGGGCGTGACCTCGCCCAGCGCGGGTGAGATCGCTGTCCGCGGCAACGTCGCGTCACTGCTAGAGCTCGGTATGGGGTTTCATCCCGAGCTCAGCGGCCGGCAAAACATCCTGCTCAACGCCGCCATGTTGGGTCTTTCCGAGCGACAAGCGCAGGACAAGGCGCCGGCGATTGTCGAGTTCAGCGAGCTCGGCGACTTCATCGACCGGCCGGTCAAGACCTACTCCACCGGCATGGCGATGCGGCTCGGCTTTGCCATCGCGGTGCAGGTGGAGCCGGACGTTCTGATCATCGACGAAGCCCTTTCGGTCGGCGATGGCTACTTCCAGAAGAAATGTATGGACCGCATCCGTCATTTCGTCGACTCCGGCCGAACGCTGCTCTTCTGCTCGCATGCGATGTACTACATTTCCCACCTGTGCCCGCGGGCCGTCTGGCTGCGGCAGGGGCGGGTCGCGGCCTACGGGCCGGCGGAAGAAGTGGTGCAGGACTACGAGAACTTCCTGCTCGATAAATCGAAGAAGAATCTACCCGAGCCCGAAGAACATAGCAGTGAAGGAAAGGTCGCCAGCATCACGTCGATCCGACAGCTCGAGACTGCCGAAGGCGAACACAACTACCGCTACGGTGATCCCTGGTCGCTCGAGATCTGTTGGCAGGCCAAGGATCCGCAGCTGGCATTCCACATCGGCGTCGGTCTCGACCGCATCGACGGTGTGCAGATCTGTTCTTTCGGTACCCATGGCGACGAGCTACCTCCCCTTCGCGGTCGAACGAGCTATCGTGCTCGCTTGCGGGTACCCGAGCTGCCGATTCTCAAGGGCCAGCTTTCGCTCTATGTGTTCTTGCTAGACGAGGCGGGGCTGCATGTGTACGATCGACAGCTCGTCCCGGCCGCTCTGACTATCGAATTGGCAGAGTACCGGATGGGACTGATTCAGGTCGACCACCATTGGGACCTGGAGTCGAGCCCGCCTGGCTGAGAGACGGACCTTCACGACGAAGGAGCTGCGGTGACGACGATCGCGTTGGCCGAAACAGACGTCGAGGCCTGGGTGCCGGAGCCCTTCTTGCACCTCGGCGACGGCGAGATCTACAACCCCTTGACTGATCGTACGCTGCGCCGGGGCCAGCCAGGCTTCGGTGCGCTCGAGGCCGTGGTCTTCGGCGGCGCACCGCCAGCCAGTTTGTCCTCCGAAGATCGGCAGCAGCTCCTCGCCGAAGGCTGGCTGGTGTCGACGCCTGCGACCGACAGCGAGGATCTGTTCCGGCGCTACCACCTGCGCTACGCATCCCTCGAGACCCATACGGTCTGCAATCAAGCCTGCTATTTCTGTCCGGTCTCGATCGATCCGCGCAAGGCTTACTTCATGCCGACCGAGCTCTTCGAGCGCCTGGCCAAGGAGCTCGCGGCCTATCGCGACACCCTCGAAGGGGTGTTTCTCATGAGCTACAACGAGCCGACCGTCGACAAGCGGTTCGTCGACCAATGCCAAACGCTCATGGACGCCGGTCTGGCTGTGGGCGTCAACTCGAACGCTTCCGGTCTGACGCCAGCCAAGATCGATGCGCTGGTCGAGATGGGGCCCCTAGGCTTTTTGTCGATCAATCTCTCGACCATCGATCGGGACAAGTACCGCCAAGATCGGCGCCGCGATCATCTCGATCGGGTGCTGCGTCATCTCGACTATGCCAAGGATCGCCCCGTGGCGCACGAGATGGTGATCATGGTTTTGGGAACCGGCGACGAGCAACACCTGGCTGATTTCGAAGCGATCCGTCAGCGCTACGGCAGCAACCGGTTCGACGTCCAGATGGAGCGCATCATGGATCGGGCGGGGCATCTGGACGTCGGTCTCAAGCCCGAAGCGAAGAGCCCGCGCCTCTGTGGCTGTGAGAACCTCGGCTCACGGCCCCTGCAGCACCTCCACATCACACCCCATGGACAGTGCGTCTTGTGCTGTGAGGACTACGATGAAAAGTACATCATCGGTGACCTCAACCACAGCACGATCGATGACATTCTGAAGGGCGACCGCATCGCTCAACTGCGCCGATGGATCTACGGGGTCGAGGACCCACCGGACGACTTCATCTGCAACGGCTGTATCTTCGCCCGGACCCGCTGACGCCGTGCGGATCACCTATGTGCTCGCTCGCCCCGAGCTCGGGGGTGGCAACAAGGTCGTCTTCCAGCACGCGGACCTCTTGCTCCGCCTTGGCCACAGCGTGTCGATTCTGGGTGAGGGACCCGCTCCCGAGTGGTTCGAGGTGACGGCAGACTATGTCGACGCCAGTGCCGGACCCATCCGGCTGCCCTCGCAGGATCTGGTGATCGCGACCTTCTGGACCACTGTACGGACCGCTGTCGAGCTGAATCTCGGGCCGCCGGTGCATTTTTGCCAGGGTTATGAGGGCAGCCACGTACATTACCGTGAGCTGTGGCCGGAGATCGACGCGGCCTATCAGCTGGCACTCCCGAGCTTCACCGTGACGCCCTATCTGGGAGAGCTGCTAAGCGAGCAGTTCGGCACCGCGAGCCGGGTCGTTCCGCCGCCGGTGGATCCGTGGTTCCGACCGCGCCCCCGGCATGGTCCCCGGCGTCGACCCTGGGTGGCCTTACCCGGAGTCTTCGGTGCCCGAGTCAAAGGCTTGCCGACCGCAATTCGAGCCGTGAAGCGGTTGAGGGATTGGGGCCATCCCTGTCGCGTTCTGCGCTTCTCGACCTTCCCCCTCGGTACAGAAGAGAGGCAGGTGGCGGAGCCTGATCGCTACCTCACAGCGGTCCCACCGCAGGCGATCGCAGAAGCCCTGCGCGACTGTGACCTCCTCCTGATGCCCTCGGAGCCTGAAGAGGGTTTCGGCCTACCCCTCCTCGAAGCCATGGCGTCCGGTGTGCCCGCGGTCGCCTCGGAGATTCCCTCGACGCGCTACATGACCCACGGCACTCTGCCGCTGATTCCGGTTGGCGACGACCAGGCGATGGCCGCTGCAGCCCGGAATCTGTTGAGTGATCGTCGGGCCTGGCGCCGGATCCGGCGAGCTGGCCGCCGCGCAGCGCGAAGCTTTCGACCGGCAGCGATCGCTGAGGCGTTGGCCGATGCAGTACAGTGGGCGCGAGACGAGCCATGGGAGCCAAAACCAATCCAGCACGAGCCAGGCCCTCGGGAACCGGGCCCTCCGGAGCCACGTCTTCCCGAATCAGGTCCTCCAGAACGAAAGCTCTGACGGACGCGCTGCTCATCCTCCTCGCTTCGATCGCCTTGTTGGCGGTCGTCGAGATGTCCACCCGAGCCGTCAAGCGGCTGCGATCCGGCACCTGGCCTGAGACGCGAGCCAGTCGCTTCTATAGTGACCTGACCACCGCCGTCGGACTCTATCGGCGGCACGCCTATCTCAATGTCGCACCCCGCGAGTCGGCACAGGTGCGGGCCTTCGGCAAAGAAGCCGAATTCAACAGCCTGGGTTATCGGTCGCCCGAGCGATCGCTGGAGAAGCCTGAGAACACCCTGCGCATCCTCTGCGCGGGAGGGTCGACGACGTTCGATATCCTGGCTTCGCACAACGAGGCCTCCTGGCCTTGGCTGCTGGAGGACAAGCTGCTGCGGCGAGGGATCGACGTCGAGGTTTGGAACGCTGGCTTTCCAGGCTGGACCAGCCTAGAGAATCTGATCGCGCTGGCCATCCGCGACCGCGACCTGCAGCCGGATTGGATCATTCTCTTTCAGGGCATCAACGACCTGCA
>JBCCGX010000217.1:0-11242 GCA_039029035.1 Acidobacteriota bacterium
CGGTCGAGCGCGTGGTGGTAGACGCTGGCGGTCACCTTGTGGTGCTCGTCCTTACCCAGCAGGAGCTCGGCCCCGAGGCTGAGCTCCGAGTGCTGCGCGTCGCGCAGCTCGCCCGAGCCGAAGACGGGCCCACCGGAAGCGTCGGGATAGTCTTCGGCGTCCCAGTCGGCGAAGCGACTCGACAACCGCAAGCGTGAGGTCGGACCGAGCTGCAGGTCGAGGTTGGCGTGCAGGGCTCCGTGGGAGAAGCTCTCGTCGGCCACCCGCTCGCTCTCTTCTTCCCAGGACAGGCCAACAAAGTAGGCCGCGCGATCCGAGCCGCCGGCGAGGCTGGCGCCGGCCCGCCGGAGCGAGGCGTCGCCGCCTTCGAGCTCGCCCTCGGCCAGCTCGATCCCGCTGGACGCCGATTGACCTCGACGGGTGATGATGTTGATCGCCCCGGCTAGACCGGTCGAGCCATAGAACGACGACAGCGGCCCACGCACCACTTCCAGACGCTCGATCGCCAGCACCGGAAGCCCCGTCAGGTCGAAGACATCGCCTACCTGATAGGTGCCGTCGTTGAGCGGGATGCCGTCGAGAAGCACCCGGGTGTAGTTCGGATCGCCGCCGCGGATCTGGGCGGTGGCGAGGGACCCCCGGGCGACTCCGGTGGTGATGTCGAGACCGGGGACGAAGCGCAGCAGCTCGCTGAGTGTGCGTGCGCCGGTGGCTTCGATGGCGGCGCGATCGAGTACGGTCACTGCCGAGGTGGCGGAGGTGACCGGGCGTTCGCGAACCGTGGCAGTGCCGTAGAAGGTGGTGAGAGACGGCGCTTCGTCGGGCTCGGCGCCCGTCGCTTCGGCGCCGCCAGCGGCCGGAGCGATCAGGCAGAGGATGAGCAGTGGGGCCAGCTGTCTCAAGGCTTGGGGCCAGCTTTTTGCCTGCGGGCGAAGTCGAGAGAGCACACGATAGATCCTCCTCTAATCAAACGGGGGCCCTGGGGATCGATTGAATCTGATCCAGAGTATCCGGTGACCCGATTCGTGTCCAGAGGGAAGATCCTGGTCCGTGGCTAGAGGACAGACCCTTACAGGCTCTCGTTCTGAGGTTCTCGCAATCGCAGCCATCGGGCGAGTAGGCGAAGCTCGTGCGGTCGGCTGTAGATGCCGCTGGCATAGCGCCAACTTGCCAGGCCGCGCAGCAGAGACTGACCCCAGGCAGGCAACGAGTAGTCCTGGGTGGTGGGGAAGCGACTGCGCAAGACGCAGGCGAAGTCGTCGACCTTGCGGTGCAGTTGTGGTGTCAGCCAGGGGGCATTCTGGTGGCAGACGAAGTCGATCCAGCGCGGCTCGGTCCACTCCTCGGGGGTGGTCGGCAGGTCGACCTCGCGGTCGGCGTAGCGCGACGCGGCGGGCAGGGCCAGACCGGGGCGATCAGCCACCGCCTGGCGGCGTGGCGTCGGCGTGTAGAAGTAGAGGATGACTTCGCACTCCGGGTGCAGAGCCTTGAGGCGCCGGATGAAGCGGAAGGTCTCGTCGATCTGGCCTTCAGGGTCGTCCGGCCCCCCGAGGACGAAGGAGAACTCCGGCGTCACGCCGTATTCGCGGCAGCGCCGGGCGACTTCGAAGGTGTGCTCCACCCGCGAGCCCTTGCGCATGGTCTTCAGGATCTCGTCGCTCGCCGCTTCGGCGCCGATGTAGGCCATGCGCAGCTGGCTGCGCTGGATGAGCTCCCAGGTTTTGCGGCTGAAGTTGGCCATGGTGTCGGCGCGGGCGTAGCACCACCAGGGCATCGCCACCTTGGCAAGGACCTCCAGGACTTCCAGGCTCGAGGCCTCGCGATCGAAGAAGTTGTGGTCGTAGAACTGCATTGCCGTGGCGCCGAGCTGGTCGCGTTGAGCGGTGACCTCATGGTGCAGGCGCTCGGCGGTCGACAAGTGGGTCTTGCCGCCCCACATCGACACCACACCGCAGAACTCGCAGCGGTAGCGGCAGCCGATCGCCGCCTGGTAAACGCCGGTACGGGAGCCCATGAAGCTGGGGCGGAGGTACGGTTCGATGGTTTCGAGGCGCTGGTAGGGCAGCGGAGGGTAGGCCTGGGGCGGGCGAAAAGGGCGATCCGGGTTGTGCTCGATTTGGCCGGCGTTCTTCCACGTCAGACCCTTGATACCAGCGACGACGGTCGGGTCCTTGGCGGAGGATTCGGCGTCGGGCGGCCCGGCGTCGTCGGCGCGCTGGACCAGCTCGACCAAGGTGTCTTCCCCCTGGCCACGGACGACGTAGTCGACATAGGGCGCGTTGATCGCCGCCTCGGGGTAGAGGGTGGGGAAGTAGCCGCCCCAGACGATCGGTACGTGGGGGTGAGTGGCGCGGATGGCGCGCGAGATGGCGATAGCGGTCGCCACCTGCGGCCCGGGCATGACGGTCAAGCCGACCAACGGGTGCGGCGCCTCCGCCAGAGCGTCGAGGGCGTGGGTGGTGACCTCGGGATCGAGGTTGCCGTCGAGGATGCGATAAGTCGCTTTGCCTTCGAGGGCCGCACCCAAGGCGAGGAGCGATAGCGGCAAGCGCACCGAGCGCAGCGAGCAGATCTGTGGATTGATCAGCAGCACATGGGCTGTATCGTTCATCTCGGGTCGCTCATCTCGTTAGGCTCATGATCGCTCACTGGCGGATGGGCGGACTGCCGAGGCGGTGAGGATCTCGTTGCCGAAGGCGCGGCGCGCCACTTCGGAGACGCCAAATCCCCGCGTACGCAAATCGGCCAGGAGCGCCTCGCCCTCGCCGTCGGTCGACAGGACCAGGAGAGCCAGGCCGTCGGGGGTCAAATGGGTGGCGAGGCCGTCGGCGAAGCGTGGCAGCACGTCGCGGCTACGCCAAGCAGCGTCGAGAGCACTCTTGGGCGGTGCGACGAAGAACGGCGGGTTGAACAACACGAGGTCGAACCGCTCCTTCGCCACCGGGGCGAAGAGGTCGCCCTCGCGCACCTCGATCCGCTCTTCCACCTCGTGCAATAAGGCGTTGATACGGCAGCAGCGCACCGCATGGGGATTGAGGTCGACCGCCACGGTCTCGAAGCCGCGCCGCGCCGCGAAGACCGCGCCGACCCCGGAGCCGGTGCCCAAGTCGAGGGCGCGTGCGGCGGGGTCTGTCGGGGCCAGCTCGTGGGCATGGCGGAGGGTGTGGGCGAGGAAGCTGCCACTGCGGAAGACTGCCGGATTGAACACCTCGGGCAGCACCACCAGGGGTAGATCTTCCACCGTCTCCACCACCACACGCCCGAGCCGCCGCCGGAGCCAGGGACGCCAAACGCCGTGCCCGACCCAGGTGGCCATGCGGGTCAGGGCGTTCATTGGCGACGCTCCAGATCGAGGACATAGAACCGACCCCAGTCGAGGAACGGGGAGAATGCGCCGAGGCGCGCTTCGAGGCGCGCTGCACTCTGCGCGATGGCGAGCGGAATGTGCTGGCTGCGATCGCGGGGCCACAGGAAGCCGAGACCATAGAGTCGGCGGCACCGGAAGCCAACCTCGAAGAGGCGTGCTGCGTCGCGCGCCGGCAGAACCTGGTGGCGCACGGAGCGGCCGCCGATCTCGAGAGTACGCTGGCGCCTGTGGTGCAAGGTCTTTGCCGTTGGCCAGCCGTGCTCGCCGAGCGCCTTCCAGCGCTCCCACAGACCCGCCGGCGCCAGCAGGTGGAGGAGCAGGCGGCCGCCCGGACGCAGCAAGCGCGCGGCCTGCTTGCTGAACTCGGACCAGTCGGCGATCGTGTTGACGCCAGCGAAGGCTGAGACAATGCCATCGAAGCCGGCACTCGGTAGGGATGCCAAGGTCCCGCCGTCGAGAACCCGTGGCTCGATGCGGTCTGCGGCCGGACCGCTGTGACGCTTGGCGCGGAGTCGCTTGACGCGGAGTCGCTCGATCATCGCTGGTGAGACGTCGACCGCAACGACTCGCGATCCGGCTTCGGCGAGGACGAAGGTATCGAGACCGGTGCCACAGCCCACTTCCAGGATCCGGCTGCCGGGGCGAAAGGCGGAGCGATAGTGGCGCCATAGAACGGTCCGCATCCACTGGTCTTCCGCCACCAGATGGTCGTAGTCGGAAGCGATGGTGTCATAGGCCGCGGCCACATCAGTCGCGGCGGAGGTTGGCCTTGCGAGATCGTTAACTGTCTCGGTCGACGCTGCGCAGGAGGTCCGCTTTCGTCCATCTTCGCCGGCCCTGTACGCTCCGGCGACCGAGCCGGAGTTGCCCTTCATTGCAAAGGAATCCACGGCCCGTTGGAGTGTGGCCGCGCGGCCTGGCGGTCGACTCCGACGACGTAGGCGCCGAGGGCGCCGATACGCCGATTCGGACCGAAAGTGAGGGCTGGAGTGAAGTTGCTGGGGAGCTCGTAGAACGTCTCCAAGCTGGCGATGAGCTTGGCACGGCTGAGCTCGCGCCCGGTGTGCTCGAGAGCCTCGACCAGCAGATCAAAGGCGGCGAAGGCGGCGAGTTGGCTGGCGACGTGCTCCGGCGGCAGCTGGTGCAGGGTCGCCAGGGCACGGTAGTTGGCATAGGCGCGCGGACTGGTGTCGCTGGGCAGGCTAGGAAAAGCGAGGAACAGCTGGCCGGGAAAACGCCCGGCGGCGTCGAAGATGGCCTGGTCTGCCAAGGGTCCGAGTAGAAAGACGCGAGGCGTCCAGCCAAGCTCGGTCGCGGCTGCCAACAGGGCCGTGGCTTCGGCCGATGAGCCGAGGAAAAAAACGCTGTCGACTCCAGCGTCGCGCTGCTGGCGTGCCAGCCCCTCGGCGTCGAGCCGTCCGGGCGGGTAGGCGACGTGTGCCATGGTCGACCACGGTGCCGCGCCACGTTGCGCCGCCTGGTCGCGGATCGCTGAGGCGACCTCCGCCAGGATCGCTTCGCCGGGCTCGACGACGACGGTCCGGCGAACGGGTGGCTCGGCTTGTCGAGCGGCGAATTCGACCAATGCCCGGCCCTGGTCGGCGAAGCCTGTCACCAGGTAGAAAACCTGTCGGTTGATCGGGAAGCCGGTTTGCGGTGCGATGGAGTAGGGACCGATGATCGGTACCGCGACCTCGTCGGCAAGGTCGGCGATCTCGGCGTCGGCGCCGACGATGAACGAGGCGACGAGAGCGAAGACCTGCTCCTGGGCGAGGAACTCGGCCACCGCCTGGCGCCGCAAAGCCGGAGCCGATGGTGGAGTCAGGAAGCGCAGCTCCAGGTGGCGGTTGTAGAGACCGCCGGCATCGTTGGCTCGGCTGCTGGCGGCATTGACTGCCGCGCGGATGGCCTCGCCGAGCCCTGGTGCGGCAGCTGCCGGAGGCAACAGGACGCCGAGGCGCAGGCTGGTCTCACCGATCCCCGGATCGCGTCGCTGCTCGAGGCCTTGTAGGAAGGCGATCAGAGCCGCCGCTTCGGCCTGAGTGAGCTGGTAGCGTGGCATGGCGACATGCAGGCGGTTGCCACCCGCGTCGACCCCCATGGTGATGGCGCGTTTGACCAGGTAGGTGTCGTAGGGTGGGTGCAGACGGCCACTCGGGCGCTGGGCACCATAGGGCCGGGTGAGGGAGGGCCAGGTGATGTCGGAAGGGCTCAAGCCGCCTTCAGGCCGCCCTCGGCCGTCCTCGCCGTGGCAGCTGGCGCAGGGTAACGCCGAGGCCGGTAGCTCGGTGCCGCCCTGCAGAATAGCTGTGATCTCGCGCCCCGCCTCACCTTCGCCGGCGAAGTAGATTCGCCGACCCAGATCTTCTTCGGGTTCTCGGTCACTCGCTCCGTCGGCGCTGGACAGCGGCGTCGCGACGGCCGGCGTCTCGGGCGCCGCGCTTGCGATGGCCGCCAGACCAAGGACGGCTGCGACGGTCGCTCCTCCGATGCGCCACGCGCGGCGCCGGCGCCGCTCAACCCTGATCGTCGAGCACCTCCTGCACCGCCTGGAGCAGATTCTCGGTCGGGCCGGGGCCGAAGATCTTGCGCCATTTGCCGGTCGCTTCGTTGCCGACGATGATGATGTTGGTGTGGGCCTCTTTGTCTTCGACGTATTGTCCCAACCGATAGAGGGCCCAATCGACGTTCTCCTTCTTGCCGCTGAGGAAGTACCAGCCCGGCCCGGCCTTAAATCTCTTGGCATAAGCCGCCAGCTTCTCCGTGTCGTCGGTCTCCGGGTCGACGGAGATCGACAGCAAGCGCAGGTCCTGGCCGAGTCGATCGCCGAAGTGCTTCTGAACCGCGGCGACCTTCTGGCTGAGGACCGGACAGACCCCCGTACAACTGGTGAAGAACGGGTTGATGACCACCACCCTGTTGCTCAGCAGATCGCTGTAGAGCCGCTGCGGCTCGCCATGCTGATCGACCAGGACGACGTCGGAGAAGTACTTGCGCGCCTGCTCGGCATCGGCCAACCGCTTGGGTGCACCGTGGTGCGCGTGGTGCTCGTGCCCCGGGGGCGCCGCGCCAGGGACAGCCGTTTCCGCCGAAGGTGGCTTGGGTGGCGCAGCGGGTAGAGGTACGGCTGCCGGGCGGCCGGCCGTTTGGGCGAGACTCGACCCACAAAGCAGCAGTAGGGGCAGCGCGCCAGCCCAACTTCTGAGCAGGCCCTTCATCGTCGCTCATCCTCTCCGGCGTCGACCGCAATGTCTCCATCCAGGTTGTCCCTATCCAGAGCGATCATCTCGTCGATCAACTGCGACAGCTTGGCCACCGGGGCCAGACCGTAGGTCCGTTTCCAAGATCCGGTGCGTGCGTTGCCGACCAGGACGGTCGGTGAGTGGTCGATGAAGTCGGGGGTGAAGACTTCGAGCGATTTGAGCAGTTTGTCGACGTTGCTCTTGTCGCCGGTCACCAGAGTCCAGCCCGGCCCGGCACCGAGTTGGCCGGCCCATTCCTTGAGCCGCTGCGGCCGATCCGTGACCGGGTCGACGCTGACCGAGATCAGGTGGACGTCGCGCCCGGCGCGTTCGCCGAGCTGGCGTTGGAGCTTGGCGAAGATCGCCCCCATCGGCCGGCAGACTGTGGTGCAAGTGGTGAAGATGAAATTCATCGCCACCACTTTGTCGGCCACCAGATCGCTGTAGAAGTCGATCGTCTCACCGTCTTGATCGAGCAGGGGAAGATCGGGAATCTGGCGCAGCTTTGCCGTATCGGTCGTACCCCTGTCGCCAGCGGTCGCTTGGGCATGCTGTCTGTGATCGTGTTGGCTGTGATCGTGCTGGCCGGTGCCTTGTTCGGCTTGTCTTTCAGGGGACGAAGCGGTGGGGCCAGCGCCTGGCGCCGGTTGGGCGAGAATGAGGCCGAGCACCGTGGTGGCGAGCAGCCGCCGATACGAGGGACGTCTCGAAAGGATCGCGTAGGGCAATGGTCGACCTCCGGACAAGTGGCGCGAAGCGTTCCACGGTTCGGACGAGAGATCAGAGGACAAGTCTAATATACATGGCCTTTGCAAAACGGCCTGCGCCAAACGACTTGCGCAAGTTCTGGGGCTGTCGCGGGTTGCACCCCTATCAACAGGGTTCGTTGACCCTCCGAGGAGACCGCTGGTACCATGCTTTCGATTCCGAAGCCCTCAGACCCCCACCCGATGGACCCGGGGCACCGTACCGCCATGATCTGGATGCCCGCCTTTCGAACGGCGCCGCGAACCGTGAGCCAGGAAAGTAAAACCGACGAAACGACGGTGGACCTCGACTCGGTCCTGGAGATGGAGCGGACCGCTTTCGCGGATCCGCAGCCGGTGAGCAGTGGTGGGTCGGCCCGGCAGGCGGTGGAAGCGAACATCATCCTGATTGCCCACCCCCACAATGAGATGCTCGGCACCCGGTACCGCTTGCCGCCACGCGGTAAGCTGTCGATCGGACGTTCGTCTGCCGCCGACATCAGCATGCCGGAGGTGCAATCACTATCGCGCAACCACGCCGTGCTCACCCACCGTGGGCCGACGGTCGAGGTCGAGGATCTACGGTCGACCAACGGCACCTACGTCAACGATCGGCGGGTGGCCTCGCCGCAGCCTTTGCGTAGCGGCGACCGCTTTCAAATCGGCGCAGCGCATTTCAAGTTCCTCCACGAGCAGGATCCCGAGCACGCCTACCACGAGGCGATCTATCACCTGGTGATGACTGACGGGCTGACCCAGGCGTTCAACAAGCGAAAGCTCGACGAGGAGCTGGCGCGGGAGTTCGCCCGTGCCCTGCGACACGAGCGGCCGCTCAGCGTGATCCTGTTCGACATCGACCATTTCAAGGAAGTCAACGACACCTTCGGTCATCTGTGCGGCGACTTCGTATTGCAGCAGATCGCCCGGCTGACGACGGAACGGCTGCGTCCGGAGCAGGTTTTCGCCCGTGCCGGAGGCGAGGAATTCGTCATCCTGAGCCCGGAGGTGGCCATGCCGGGATCGCGCGACCTGGCCGAGAAGCTGCGCGCGCTCTTCGCCGCCGAGACCTTCCGCTACGCCGACGTGGAGGTGAACATCACCTGCTCCTTCGGTGTCGCCGCCCTGCAGCCGGGGATGCAGCGCCCGGACGAGCTCTACGATGCGGCGGACCGCGCCATGTACCTATCGAAGGGCGCCGGTCGCGATCGAGTCACCTGTTCTTCGCCGACCCGCTAGCCGGCGGCGGCCATGACGGTCCACGCCAGTCTCGGCCAGCTGATCGGCGAACGCCTCGGTCGGTACAGGATCTCCGCCAGTCTCGGGCACGGTGGCATGGCCGAGGTCTTTCGCGCCAGGGACGACAAGCTGGGGCGCGACGTGGCGATCAAGGTCGTCTTGCCGCATTTCGCTTCCGAAGAGCAGTTTCTGACCCGGTTCGAGCGCGAAGCGCAGGTCGTCGCATCGCTGGAGCACCCGAACATCTTGCCGATCTTCGATTTTGGCGAGCACCAGGGACTGCCCTTCCTGGTCATGCCCTTGGTGCGGGGTGGCACGCTGGCCGATCGTATGCAGGGGGAGGCTCTCGATCCGAGCACAGTAATCGCTTGGGTCGGCCAACTGGCGGCGGCGCTCGACGCCGCCCACGGACAGGGCGTGCTGCACCGGGACGTCAAACCGGGCAACGTCCTGGTGGGGCGTGAGGAGCGTCTCTTTCTGGGCGACTTCGGCATCGCCAAGCTCTTCGACGCCACCCGCCTGACGCGGACCGGCACGGTCGTTGGAACGCCGCTCTATATGGCGCCGGAAGTCGCCGGCGGCAAGGCCGCCGAGGCCGCTGCCGATCGATACTCTCTGGCGGTCATGACCTACGAGCTGTTGGCGGGTAGCCCGCCCTTCGAAGGCGACAACGTGCTCTCGATCCTGCACCAGCACGCCACCTGCCCAGTGCCGCCGATCACCGATCGAGTCACTGGCCTGGCGCCCGGGGTCGACCATGCTCTGGAGCTCGGTTTGGCCAAGGATCCGACCGAGCGGCCGTCGACCTGTCGTGGCTTTGCTGATCTTCTGGCCGAGCAGCTGCCGACCGGCGAGCTTGCCGTCTTTCAGCCGAGACCGTCGAGCGATTCGGTGCGGACGCTGCCGATCGAGACGCCGCCCCAGGCAGCTACTGCCGCGTCTGCCAGCACCCTGGAAACGGCGGCGACGGAGCGTATGCCCGCGCCACCGTCGGGTGATGCCTATGCCACCGTCCATGCTCCGGCCGGCGGCTTGGGGCAGCTCAAACAATGGGCGACTGCCGGTCTGCTGGGCGGCCTCGTCGCGTTGGTGGCGCTGACTGTCTTGCAGAAGGATCCCGAGCCCTCGCCTATGGGGGGCCTGGCGGGTGGCTCGCCGGCCGTCGACCTCGGCGCGTCGAGCGGTTCGTCGGCTGCAACCGAGCCCGCTGTCGATCCGCCGAGGGATGATGCCCTTGCTGCTACCGGAGCGGTCGACACCACGCAAGGGGCCGCAGAGACGAAACCACCGCAGAGCTCGGCGGTAGCCTCTGAGCCGCCGGTCGTCGGGGCATCGTCGGAAGCGCCGATCGAGCCCACGGGGATCGAGCCTGACGTGGCGACTGTGCCGCCTCCGACGACACCGAGCGCCAAGCAGGCCTCGCGCGGGCCGTTGGCAGGCCGTGCCCGAGGCCTGGCTCCGGCGACCCGGCTGAACGCCTTGCGTTCCTTCAGCTCGCGCATCACCGCCGAGGACTTCGAACGAGCCCGCGAAACCGCGCACAAGGCCCCGCTGCGCAGTCCTCGGGCCAAGATGGCTGCCGCGACGAAGCGTTACGCCGAGGGCGGCCTGGCCTATCTAGCGGGTGATGACGAGGCTGCCGAGCAGGCCTTGCGCGAAGTGCTCCAGGAGCAGGCTTTCGTCGCCTCTTGGGGGCCGAGCCCGATCATGCTGCTGGCCAGCGACGACATTCGGCAGAGGGATCTCTTAGCTTGGGAGCTCGCTCTGGCGTATGGCGACGCCCGCGGCCTAGCTGGAGATCTGCTCGACCAACGGCTAGCAGTGGAGCCCGAGAACGCGCGCTACCGCTTCGCCCGCGCACTGGTCCATCGACTGGACGGCGAGCACGCGGCGGTGGTGCGCGAGGCGGCGCCAGTGTTCCATCAGCTCGGGGCCAAGGACGGGGTCGAAGCCCGCAGTTACCTGGCGCTGGTGATCGCTGATGCCTATGCTGGCCTTGGCCGTGCTGCTGAAGCGATGGAGTGGTTTCGCCGCGCGATCGAGATCGGCGGCCCGTTTCGCGGTCTGTCAGCGATGCGGGCAGCGGAGGCGGCGCGTCACCTCGGGCAGATGGATGTTGCCTTGGAGCTCCTGCAGATTGCCTGTGATGACGATCTGCAACTGGCGTGCGAGCGTTTGAAGTCGCGTAGACGGCGTTAGGCTCAATCCCTCCCGGCGGCACCACGGCGATCGTTTGGACGTCCCGACGAGCCTACCGATCTGGTTTCGGACGACCGGGTTTTTGCTAGACTGACCGACTGTGTTGCGCGACCTCCACATCCGTAATCTGGCCGTTCTGGAAGAAGCCGCGATCGAGTTCGGCTCGGGCTTCAACGTGTTGAGCGGCGAGACCGGCGCCGGCAAATCGATCGTCGTCGACTCCCTCGCCCTGCTGTCCGGGGTGCGGGCGTCGAGTGAACTGATCCGCACCGGCGCCGAGTCGTTGACCGTGGCTGGTTTCTTCGCCTCGGACGAGGGCGCCCAGACGGTCTTGCAGCGTGCCGGCGTCGAGCAAGACGACGGTGAGCTGGTGATCCGCCGCGAGGTTACTCGCAGCGGTCGCAACCGGGTATTCGTCAACGACCGCCCGGTCACCCTGAAGCTTCTCACCG
>JBCCGX010000218.1:0-11238 GCA_039029035.1 Acidobacteriota bacterium
AAGATGTGCTTGCCGAAGGCCTTGGCGTGGGTGATCTCGACAAAGCACCAGCGCGACGCCATCGAATGCTCGCTGCACAGCACGACCACTGCCTGGCAGGCGCGCAGCCGGAGGTAGAGCTCGCGCTCCCAATCCCGCCCGGCCGGGATGCCCACCGCGGGATCGAAATCGAGAAACACCGAGTGGTGTCCCTGCTCGGCCAGGCGTTCGCGCAGCTCGGCGGCGACGGCGTCGTCGCGGCTGCTGTGGCTGATGAAGATAGCGCTCATCCCATGCTCGCTAGCGGTACAGCATCATTGTACCTCCAAGTGCATCGCGCACCGCGGTGGCCCCCTGAGCCCGCGATGCCTACCGTCAGCCAGATGTTGTGCTGCTTGTTCGCCTGGCCTCGGATCAGCCTCGTCACGACCGGCTGATCACGGTTCAGGTCGAGCCGCTCGCGCTATTCCCACGGGCCGAGGGTGGTGTCATCGATCGAGGCGTCGAGCCAACGGATAAGGTCGTCGTTCCACGGGCCGGGCCGTTTGGTGACGACATGATCGTGATACTGGCCGTTTGGACAGTCATCTTCCTGCAACGGGCTGCAGGCCGCGTAGGTGATGGATTGTTGTAACGGTTTTAGCGCCAGCGCTTGCCTGAGTCCGTTGTGCATCCATTCACAATTGTTAGGTTCTGTGTCCGGATACCCGTCATCGTCCAGGGCGGCGGAAATCGCCGGCGATCCACCGCAGCACCTTTGATCGTTGCCGGAGGCGATATCAAAGTACGGAATATCGAACCCGGACCGGACTGCGGACTCGGGAAACAGGTTCGGGTTGCAGAAAAAGTGGCCAATCTTCTCCTCGAGTCGACAGAGATCCAGCTCCGGGTTGCTCAGCTGACCTCGGGTACAATCGGGTTGGTCTGTTTGATGAAACAGGTGATCGAACCGTTCGCTAGCGAGAGATGAATCGGCAATGACCGCGTTGACATCGCGTCCCTCAACCTTGTGTAAAGTCGCTGCGATGGCGAAGGCGCCGTAGGCTCCGGCACTGGTTCCGTGCAGCACGACCAGGCTTGTCGCGATCCCAGAGCCGTGGACCGGGTTGGCGATGAAATCGATCGCCGACAGATCAGCCAGTAGCCCATCGACAGTCGTATCGCTCGACCATCCATCGACAGAGACCGGTTTCCGCGGGTAGATCGTACCGACACCTGCGTGAATGTCATGGTCACACGTCGCCGGAACCAGAAACCGGACGCCCTGCCCAGCGAGCACATAGGTCCGGTCAACGAGCTGCTGAATGAGCGGATTCGACTGGACAGGATCGGTTTGCAAATGATCGGAGAAGACGCCTTGCAGGTATCCGGGCGATTTCTGGCTGTTTTCGATTGTGCCACTGGTCGGTGCGAGAGGAGATCCTTTTTGATAGATCGGGTGCTCCGGGGTGCTGTCGACGTCGAAGTAACCGCCGCCGCCGGGGTGCAGCAGCACCCAGAGTGCTTTTGTCTCAGAAGAGAACTCTTCGCAGATTCCATCGTCGCAGACCTCCAACAACAAGGCGTTCGCGTTGCCCTCGAAACCACACTGAAACGCCTGGTTCTCAAAAATAGCTGCTACGAATTCGATGCCGGAGAGGGTCATCTTTCGCGGACCCGAGACGGGTCGGAAATCCACTTGGTAGCGCATGTCAAAGAGGTCTTCGGCTGGCGGGCAAGGGACGGTCCAATCTTCACTCGACTCGTGACAGCTCATGGTTTGGGCAAATCCCGCGGATGTACCGAGCGTCAGGATGTAACAAAAAGCCAGAAACAGAAGGGTTGACCGTCGTCGGTTCGTCGGCATGAGATCGTTCTCCTCGTTGTTCGAGCGGCCCCTCGGTTACCCGAGGCGCAGGGTGATGTGTGCGACTGAACAAGCAACACACGGCTCGGAGATTTCCTGTGCTCTCGGGGCTGTTTTCAGCCGAGCCAGAGCGATTGGCTAGCAGCCCGTGGTAAGAGTCGAGCCGCGCTACGAGCGGACCCTTTCCATCATCTCCGTGTTGCAGAGTCCGCGAGATACTCCGCCGCGATCACCTGGCGAGGCGGCTGCGAGGCGGTGCGTTGCCTCAGAGGCGAAGCCCTGGCTGGCCTCTCAGTGGCGCCGGAGCCGGAAGCGGAAGAGATTCGAAAACCGTAGGCGTGCCCGCGCGCTGAGGCGGGAGAGAAGTCCGCCCTGTCCGCGGATCACGACGGCGACCAAGCCGCGATACGTCTCGCCCGAAATTTCCATCTCGTGCCGATAGATGCGGCGCTGCAGCTCACTGCAATCGACCCACGAGACGCCCGCCAAGGGATCCATGATTTGGAATTGAAGGCCCGCCCGGCGCCATACACTGACGAAATCTCGTTGCTCTCGGTTGCTGACTGTGATGAAGATGGCCGGCAGCGGAATCTCGTCGTTGGCACAAAGGTCGGGATCCGGGAAGAAGCACTGCTCCGCCACGAGCCCGTAGCAGTTTGCAACCGCCTCGATATCATCGATGCTCGCACCGGTCTGATCGACCTTGCATTGCTCCGTCAGCTTCGAGGGGTCGAACTTGATCGAGTAGCCGGCCAGGACCGACCGCAACGCGGCAGTTGCCGTCGGCGCGTCGCAGAACCTTGGCGGATCGTCTGTACGTCCGCTGGCATCAACCGATGTTGCCGATGCCTTGGCGCCCGATACGACGCGGGTCTCGATTTTCATAGCGCCAGATTCTTCGCCGCCCTCTTCGCGGCGATAGGACCGAGCTAACCCCAGTCCTCGACCGAGACGATTCGGTTTCCTGCCGCGACTTGCGTTTTCAGTGGCACGATCTCACCTCCTTGATTGATTTCAATCTCTCGACTCTAAGTGTACGTCCTGGAGAGACGGCAGTTTCCATGGGCGTCCCGGAGGGATGCCAGTTTCTACAACCACGCGACGATGAACTCGGGTGCAACCGCCAGCCCAGCCGTCCCGTCTAAAGACCATTGACGACGCGAGAAAGGAGTCTCGATGGAACAGTTCCTCCCATTTGCCATCTCGGTGGCGCTGGTGCTCGGCCTGATCGGTCTCAACGTCCTGCGCAGGCATGGAGCGGGTCTTGCGGCTGATCTGCTCACTCCGCCACAACCGTATAAGGGCTGTCGTCCGGCGCAAAACTCCCTCGCTCCAGCTGGTAGTAGATCGTATCGAGGCCGTCGATCTCAATCCGCTTGGCGAAGCGCAGCCCGGCTTTCTCCATCACGCGGACCGAGGCGGTGTTCGGCACATCGGTGGAGGCGACGATGGCGTCGAAACCGTGCTCTTCGAAGCCGCAACGGATCATCGCCCGCGCCGCCTCGGTGGCCAACCCGCGGCCCCAATGGCTCGGGGCGATGCCGTAGAGGAGCTGCAGCTCGGGTGGGTCATGGAAGAAGCGATAGCCGGTGAAGCCGATCAGATCCTCGCCATCCCTTGGAAAGATCGCCCACTGGCCGAAGCCTTGCTGCTCGAAGTTGGCCGTGCTGGCGTGGATCTCGTCCGCCACCCACTCGCGGGGGACGATTTCGTCATCCAGCAGATAGCGCCGCACGCCCGGGTCGGTGAAGAAGGTGTGTAGGACGTCGAGATCGTCTTGGCGGTAGGGGCGCAGCCAGAGTCGGGCGGTTTCGATGCGTGTGAGGCGGCGCATAGTGGGCCGCATGATAGAAGAGAATAAGCGGCATGCGCGTTTTGGCCCTCGAACCTTACTACGGTGGCAGCCACCGTGCCTTCCTCGACGCCTGGATCGCCGAGAGCCGCCACCGCTGGACCCTGCTCACGCTGCCGCCGTTTGCTTGGAAGTGGCGCATGCGCCACGGTGCGATCACCTTTGCCCGAGATCTGGAGGAGCGGTCAGGTGTGGGGGAGAGTTGGGATGTGCTCTTCTGTTCCGACATGCTCGATCTGGCCGCTTTCAAGGGCTTGGCGCCGCGGACGGTGCGTGACTTGCCGGCGGTGGCCTATTTCCACGAGAACCAGCTGACCTACCCGGTGCGCTTCGAGGCCGAGCGTGACCTGCACTTTGCGCTGACCAATGTGACCACAGCCCTGGCGGCGGACGCGGTGTGGTTCAACTCTGACTTCCACCGCCGTGAGCTGCTCGACGCGATCCCTTTGCTGCTCCGGAAAATGCCGGACCATCAGCCGCTCGATGCCGGTGAACGGATTCGGCAGCGTTCGCACGTCGTTCCTCAGGGGATCGAGCCCATGCCGGAGCGTGGCGAGCGACGACCGGGCCCCCTACGCATCCTTTGGGCGGCGCGTTGGGAGTTCGACAAGGATCCGGAGACCTTCTTTGCCGCGCTGGGAATCGCCCGCGACGCCGGCGTGGCGTTTCGCCTCAGCGTTCTCGGGGAGAGCTTCCGCCAGGTGCCGGAAGTCTTTCGACGCGCGCGTGAGGACTTTACCGACCGGATCGACCGTTGGGGTTTCCAGGAGAGCCGGGATGACTACCGCGCCGCTCTGCTGGAGGCCGATGTGGTGGTGTCGACCGCGGTGCACGAGTTCTTCGGCATCAGCGTGGTCGAGGCGATCGCTGCCGGCTGCTATCCGCTGCTACCGGAACGGTTGGCCTACCCGGAGATCCTCGCCGAAATCGATGGCGACCGCGGCGAGTTCTTCTACGGTGGCTCGGCCAAGCAGCTGGCGGCGCGGCTCGGCGAGCTCGCCGCAGCGGAGGATCTGTGGTGCGGCGACCCGACACGCGGCCGGCGCGCGGTCACCCGCTTCGCCTGGCCGGCCTTACGCCCCCGGCTGGATCGCGCGCTGTCAGAGAGTCTGGAGAGCTAGCGGCCTTTGCTCGGCGCGCCGCGACGTTGCCGCAGATTGGCGCCGGTGCGCATCCAGGGGCCTTCGAGCAAACCGGGGAAGGTGGAGGCCATTTTCTCGCGCTGGCCGGCGCTGAGCAGCTCCAGAGCCTCGATCATCATCGTCGCCTGGGCCAGGTGGGGTTCAGCCGACGCTTCGGCGAGGGCCTTGGCTTTGGCGCGGGCTTCGGCGAAGTCGTTCTGCTTGAGCGCTTCGGAGAAAGCGGTCAAGGCATCGCGCTGCGCAGTGCTTTGCTTGCGCCCGGTGAGATAGGCTCGGCCGAGAGCATCGAGCTGCGTGCGCTGGTCGTCGGTGAGCTCCAGGGAGGTGACCTTGGGCCCCTGGTTCCACCACATCAGGGAGATGACGCGGTCCATGGCGGTGGCCTTGGCTTGGGGAGCCGCCTGCTCGCCACCTTGCGCCCAGACGGGAAGGGTGCACAGGGCCAGGCAGCAGCCAGTGAGCAGGATCTTGGAGGTCAGAGTCTTCATCGATTCGTCTCCGCTTGCGAGAGTTTGCGTGGGTGGGGATCTATGATAGTCAACGCAGCCTGGGTCGCCCAGCTCCGTGACTCGAATCACCAAATGACAATCTGGAATGTCGATTAGAACCAATTGGGTCTCTCTATGCAACGGATAGCAGCTTTCGCCTTGTTGTTGGTCGCCGCGATTCTCGTCGCGATGGTGGTCTTCAAGCGCCAATCGGCCGATCTCGCCGCGCTGTCGATCGAACGTGGCGAACGTTCGATCCTGCTGGTGACATTCGACACTATGCGAGCCGATCATACTGAGCCCTATGGGGCCGAGAACGTCGCGACACCCAACATGTCCCGCCTGGCGCAGCAAGGCATCTTGTTCGAGCACGCCTACGCCGTGTCGCCGATCACCCTCGTCTCGCACACCAGCATCCTCACCGGACTGTACCCCTTCGAGCACGGCGTGCGGAACAACGGCATCCAGTACGTACCGCAAGAGACTACGACGCTGGCGGAGAGCTTGCGCGAGCGCGGATATCGCACGGCTGCGTTCGTTTCCGCCGCGGTGCTCGATCGGCGTTACGGCTTGGATCAGGGCTTTGAGGTCTACGACGACGATCTCTCCACCGGGCGCGACCGGCGCCCGCGGGCGGTGGCCGATCGACCGGCCGAGGCGACGGTGGAGTCGGCCACCGCATGGCTCGACACCCTCGAGAAGGGCGAGCGCTTCTTCCTCTGGGTCCACTTCTACGACCCGCACGCGGTGTACTCACCGCCGCCGCCCTACCGCGACGACTACCGTGGCCGGCTCTACGACGGTGAGATCGCCTACGCGGATGCACAGTTCGGGCGCCTGTTGGAGCACCCGCGGCTGGGCGGCGCGTCGGGTGACGACGAGCCGATCGTGACCATGATCGCCGACCACGGCGAGAGCCTCGGCGAGCACGGCGAGCAGACCCACGCCATCCTGGCCTACGATTCGACCCTGCACGTGCCCTGGATCCTCCGCTTGCCGCAGGGCCTCGGTCCGGCGGGGCTGCGTGTCTCGCGCACCGTCGGCCATGTCGACGTCGTGCCCACCCTACTCTCGCTGCTCGGGCTCCAGGCGACCGACGACATCTCGGGCCGTGATCTGGTGCCGGTCCTCGAAGGCAGGGCCAGCGCCGACGACGAGCCGTCGTATTATTCAGAGACTTACCTGCCCTATTACACCTATGGCTGGGCGAAGCTGCGCGCCCTGAGGCAGGGGGAGTGGAAGTTCATCGACGCCCCGACGCCGGAGCTCTACTATCTGCGCAAGGATCCGCGCGAGCTGTCGAACGTCTTCGGCCAGCAGCCCGGCATGGCGCACGACATAAGGCGCGATCTCGAAGAGATGCTGGCCAAGGTGGAGGACTCGGAGCAGGAAGCCTCTTTGTCCCTCGACACCGAGACGGCGGAGAAGCTGCGCAGCCTGGGCTACCTGGCTACCGGCAGTAGCCAACGGGCCGACAGCGGCCCGCGTCCCGATCCCAAGGACATGGTGGATCTCCACGTGGGTCTCGAGCGCGCCCGCACCCTGTTCCAGGATCACTTGTTCGAGCAGGCAGCGCAGCAGCTGCGTGAGGTTCTGCGCCGCGACCCGGAGAACCTCGCCGCGATGATCGACCTGGCGCGGGCGCTCGAGAAGCTGGGCGACGCCGACGAAGCAGTGCGGATCGCGGAGCGCGCCTTGGAGCTCGATCCGGAGTACGTCAGTCTCTACGTCCTGCTGGCCCGCTTGGAAACGGTACGAGGCAACCACGACACGGCGCTCGAACTGGCCGAGATCGCCATCCGGCAGGATCCGAAGAACCCCGAAGCGATCGTCCAGCGGGCGTCGCTGTTGATTCGGCAGGATCGGGCCGCGGAGGCCAAAGCGGCGATGGAGGAGGCCCTCGTTGCGTTGCCCGAGCATGCTTGGCTCCACATGAGCTATGCCCGGTGGTTCGAGATGCGCGAGGGCAAGCTGGCGGAAGCCGAAGCGCGGTTGCGTGGAGCCCTCGACCGCGACCCGTTCATGGCGACGGGCTGGTCTTTGCTGGGGCAGATTCTCGAGCGCACCGGCCGGACCGAGGAGGCGGCGAGCAGTTACCGCACCGGCCTCGAGCGGCAGACGGACGATGCTGAGCTGCACGCCTTGCTGGGCACCCTCATGGCGCGCCAGGGCACCCTGGTGGAGGCCGAGCAGCACCTGCGCGAGGCGATTCGTCTGAGCCCGCGCATGCGGGCCGATCTCCATGTCAGCCTGGGTGGCTTGCTGGCCGAGGCGGGCCGCTTCGACGAGGCGAAAAAACAGTACGACGTAGTGCTGGCGGCGGAGCCGCGCCACCCCGGCGCGCGCAACAACGCGGCCATCGCTCTCTATCGTGCCGGCCAGCTGAAAGAGGCCGAGGCGCAGTTGCAGGAACTGGTAGTCGAGTTCCCCAACATGACCGACGCGCACAACAACCTGGCGGCGGTAGCGATCGACCGCAGGCAGTGGAAGAAGGTCGAGTTCCACGCTCGGCGTACCTTGGAGCTCGACCCGAAGCTGGTGCAGGGTTGGAACAACCTGGGGGTGGCACTCGAGGAGATGGGCCGCGCCGGCGAGGCGCGGCAAGCCTACGAGCGCGCCTTCGCGCTCGACCCGCGCTATTGGCAAGCGCGTTTCAACCTCGGCATCCTGCAGCGCAAACAGGGCGACAAGGAGCTCGCGGTGACGACCTTCCAAGAGGTCTTGGCGCAGGTTCCGCACCAAGCCGACACCCACTTACAGCTCGGCGAGCTGTACGCCGAGGCGCTGTCCCAGCCGGACCGTGCCCGCACCCATCTGAATGCCTTCTTGCGCTACGCGCCGCAACACCCTCGGGCGGCCGAGATCCGGCGCAAAGTGGCCGGATTGACGGCCGGGTCCTAGGGGTGGATAAGAGTAATGATCAAAGGCCAACGAACTGCACAATTTCTTGGACGAGTTGCTTGACAGCGCTCCGAGCGGCTGTGTATGCTCCGCCCGTCACTCAGAACCGACCAGAAAAAGGGGACTAGTAATGGGCTCAAGGTCTATGCGGCTCAACGTTCAGGTGTTGCTTGTTTTGGTTTTGGCCACTTTCGTGGCAGCTGGCTCCGCGTCAGCGCAAGGTTTGGCCGGCATCAAGCTCACGCCGACCAACGTCGATACGGCGACTCTGGATGTCGACGTTGACCTCACCGTGTTCTACACCACGGGCATCGGCTTTTCGACCGCTTGGGTCGGCGATACCTCGGGTTTCGGCACCATCGCCAACGCGATCGAATGGGGTGACGGCGCGGTCGTTCCGCCGATCTACCCGACGGGCCTCCCGTTCTCGACGACCTCGACACCGACGGGCGCTCCGGGTCCTGTGCGTGCCTACCGTGGCGCGTTCTCCCATACCTACCCGGCGACGGGTATCTACACCGCGACGGTTGCCTCGCACAACTTGCTGTTCACGACCGCCTTCCCGGGTGTCTTCACCGGCCAGACGGCGACCTTCCAGACGCCGACCTATTCGGTCTTCGGCGGCACTCGCATGGTGTTGACCAACACCACGGAGATCGTTCTCGAGAACGCGACCCCGACGATCGAGATCGACACTGTGTCGGACCTGGGCCTCCTTCTGCTCGCCTTGACCATCGGCGCTGCTGGTCTGTTCCTGCTGAAGCGCTGAGCTGACAGTTTCGCTACCTGGCGCATCGCCGGGTAGCTCTTGAGCCGCAACGGGCGGGGTCATATGCTGGCCCCGCTTTGTGCTGTCCGGAGAAACCGTAGGCGGGGCGTGCGAGCGGCGCGCTTTTTCGATCGCGATGATGGAAGTGTGCCGGTTGCGAGAACGCCACTGCCTCGGTCTGCTGTCCGTTGCCTGCTGGCTGTACCTCTCAGCTTGTTCCCCGGCTGAGACGATGCAGCAGTCGGCCGCAGCGGTTGCGAGCCCGACAAGTCTCTTCGTTGATAGGGCAGACGCAGTCGGACTCGAGTTCGAGCATCGAGGTGGGCGCTCCGGTGAGCTCTACTTCTTGGAGATCATGGGGCCTGGCGGGGCCCTGCTCGACGTCGACAACGACGGTGATCTCGATGTTTTTCTGCCCCAAGGGCACGCCCTGCCGGCAGCTGGCACGGCGACCACGCCAGTGCCCGGCGACCGATTGTTCCGTAACGATTTAGAAATCGCCGCCGACGGCTCGCGTCAGCTCGCGTTCACTGACGTGACCGACACGTCCGGCATCGCCAAGGGCGGCTATGGGGTCGGAGTAGCGGCGGCGGACTTCGACAACGATGGTTGGGTGGACCTCTACGTCACCAACTTCGGCTCGAATCGGCTGTGGCGTAACCGTGGTGGCGTAGGCGACGGTGGCCCGATGTTCCAGGACGTGACCGAGACCGCCGGCGCCGATGATCCGGGCTGGTCGACCAGCGCTGCCTTTGTCGACTTCGATCTCGACGGCTGGCTCGATCTCTACATCGTGAGCTATGTCGACTACACCCTCCAGGGTGATGTGGGATGCCGCTCGCCAACCGGGCTGCCGGATTACTGCAGCCCGCTGACCTACCCGCCACGAGGTGATCGGCTGCTGCGCAACCTCGGACCCGGAGCCGATGGCGTGGTGCGGTTCGACGACGTCACCCGCAGCGCCGGCATCGCCGCGGCGAGCGAACGTGGCCTCGGCGTGGTCACGGGCGATTTCAATGGTGACAGCTGGCCTGATCTCTATGTCGCCAACGATATGACGCCGAACTTTCTCTGGATCAATCGTGGGACGCCAGGCGACAACTCCCGGTGGGCCTTTGCCAACGAGGCGTTGCTCGCCGGCGCCGCGGTCAACCGCCGCGCCAAGCCCGAGGCCAGCATGGGCGTGTCGGTGGGCGATGTCGATGGTGATGGGGACGAAGATCTCTTTATGACCCACCTCGCGAACGAGACCCACACCTTGTTCCTGAGTGATGGGCGCGGCCTCTTCAGCGACGCCACCGACCGGGTCGGCCTGGCCGGTGCCAGCTTGGAAGCGACAGGCTTCGGCACCGCCCTATTCGATTTCGACAATGACGGTGCTCTCGACATCCTGGCCGTCAACGGAGCGGTGACGATCATCGAAGCGCAGGTGCGGGCCGGCGAGGACCTGCCGCTGCGCCAGCCCAACCAGCTGTTTCGCAATCTCGGCGTTAGATCCGGCAGCGATCTGGCCTTCGAGGAGGTGACCGAGCGTGCCGGGGCGGTGTTCGCGTTGCCGGAAGTTAGCCGTGGTGCTGCGGTGGGTGATATCGACAACGATGGCGACCTCGACGTCTTGGTCACCAACAACCACGGGCCGGTGCGTTTGTTGGACAATGCTGTCGGCAATCGGAACCATTGGCTCGGACTCCGACTTGTTGAGCAGGTCGGCGGGCGCGATGCGTTCGGAGCGGTGGCTCGGGTGGTGACCGGCGACGGGCAACAGCTGGAGCGCCGGGTGCGCACCGACGGAAGCTACTGTTCGGCCAGTGATCCGCGGCTGCTGGTGGGTCTCGGCACCGCGGCGTCGATCGAGCACCTGGAGGTGATCTGGCCCGGCGGCGTGCGCGAGGTCTTCGAGCCACCGGTCCGGGTCGATCAGTACCTGACGCTCGTCCGTGGCGGAGGCCGTGGTGCAGGCGTTGTGGGGGAGGCCGAAAGATGAACGGGACGACGCGGCTCGGCCTGGCGCTGGTGGGCGCTGTTTGCCTGGCTTCGTGGGTCGTCGGGTGCGGTGGTCGCGGCTTGCCGGAGGTGCCTGAACCGGCGGGTCTGGCGGACATGGGACCTGCGGTGCAGGAGCAGTACCAGGTCCGTCGCGGTGCCCTCGACGTAGCCCTCGCCAGTTCGACGAGCGATGCTCAGGCCGTGGGCGAAGCCTACGGCGAGATGGGGCTGTGGTTTCAGGTCTACGGTCTCAGCGAGGGCGCCGAGGTCAGCTA
>JBCCGX010000219.1:0-11231 GCA_039029035.1 Acidobacteriota bacterium
TCCCATTCCACGTCCAGCTCGCCGGACCGCAGCCCGTCGAAGAAGGGGTGCAACTGCATCTGTAGCGTGCCGGTGGCCGTGGCCGTGGTGCTGGCGACGAGCCGCAGCTCCTCAATCGCCGTCGTCTGCCCGGCGAAATCTAGCTTCGCCTGCTCGGCGACCAGCTCGACGCCGACCTCCGGATCGCCGGGAGTTACCTGCAGCTTGGGCTCGATCAGCCCGAGAGTTTGATCGACATGGCGGGTGGACAAGTGCCTGGCACCTGCTTTGATGGCGCCGGTTTCGAGCCGCCAGACGGTCTCGAAGTCGGCGAGGTGTCCCTCGATGGGTGGGGGATCGGAAGGATCGAACAGGGCGAGCCACGGTGCCAGGGCCAGCGTGTCGGCGCGCAAAAGGACCTCGCCGTGGTAGCTGGCCTCCATCGCCTGCGCGTAGGTTTGATCCTGCAGTTTGGCCTGGGCAGTGATCGAGGTTTCCTGGGCCCCGAAAACGACCTGCACTTCCGCCGGTTCGAGGATCAGCTCGTGGATGTGCGGCAGAGGGCGCCGTGGTGGTGGGGACCACTCGGTCGGGACGAGACGCGCCACGCCACCGCGCAGCTGCCAACGCTCGAAACGGGATTCCAGGATGCCTCCGAGCTCTGCCTGAATGAGGATCTCATCGAAGTGCAAGCTTTTGACGAAGGGGTAATCGTGCAAATCCTCGATCCTCAGGCGCACGAGTCGAAATTGATCCTTGCCGTCGATCGCCAGGTGGTCGAGCGTCACCTTGGCCGCCAGTCGATCCGCCAGCGCTGCGGCGACCAAGCGCCGAGGCAGGTCACGGATCAGCCAAGCAGTGGCTCCGAGCAGTGCGCACAGCCCGACACAGAGGGTCAGATAGAGCCGCGTTCGGGGTGTCGAGGGAGGCGACATGATCCGGGTGTCGAGTGTGTGGGCCGAGAGGATGCGACGGGCAGGGAGGCCAGTGGCAGGCCGGGGCGAGAGCGCTGCCAACCGGACCGGGGCCCGGGGAGCACAAGCTGTTTCGTTATAATGTCATCGAATGTCCTTCCCCCTCGGAATTCGATGCGGTGACTTATCCCTCCTGGTATCCGCTAGGGTCTGCTGAAATTATGCTCTCGGCTCAAACCCACTCGGCGCCTTCGGCGACCGTCCTGATGATCGAGGACGATCCGATGTACGCCCATGTGATCCAGAGGTATCTCGAGGAGCCCTCCGCTCGCGGATTGGTGGTCAAGCGAGCCGGCCGGCTGGCCGAAGGATTGGAGATCCTGAGCGCCCAGGCCATCGATCTGGTGCTGTTGGACCTTTCCCTTCCGGATAGCGAGGGCTACGAGACCTTCGAGAACCTGCGCCGCGCGGTGCCTGCGGTCCCGGTCATCGTCTTGACCGGCTTCGACGACGAGGCCATGGCTGAGCGAGCGGTGCGCCACGGCGCGCAGGACTTTCTCGCCAAGACGGAAATGTCGCCGTCACTTCTGGTGCGCTCGATCCGCTACGCGCTCGAGCGCTGGAAGTCGGCCCATCGGCTGGAGGAGAGTGAGCGCCGTTACCGGGCGGTGGTGGAAGACCAGACCGAGCTGGTGTGCCGCTACTTGCCCGATGGGCAGCTGACCTTCGTCAATCAAGCCTTTTGTCGATTCTTCGACGCCGAGACCGATGAGCTGCTCGGGAGGAGCTTCTTCAGCCTGGCGGTGGAGAAGGATCGGTTGGCTTTCGCCACCCGCCTTTCGGCCCTCGATCGGCATAGCCCGCTCCGCACCCGCGAGCAGAGTGTGCGCAGCTCGGAGGACGAAGTGCGTTGGTTGCAATGGACCGACCGCGCGCTCTTCGACGCGGCCGGTCACCTGGTGGAGTTCCAATCGGTCGGTCGCGATACGACGGAACAGAAGCTGCTCGAAGGGCAGCTGCGGCAATCGCAGAAAATGGAGGTGGTCGGTCAGCTCACCGGTGGGATCGCCCACGATTTCAACAATTTGCTGATGGTCATCACGGGCTACAGCGAGCTGCTGATCCAACGCCAGGAGGACAAGGGCCAGACGCCGGATCGCTTTCTCGTGGCGATCGATCAGGCCGCTCAACGTGCCGCCTCGCTGACCCGCCGCTTACTGGCCTTCAGCCGGCGGCAGATCGTCCAGCCGGCGAGCCACGAGCTGACCGAGGTGGTGAAAGAAGTCGACGAGATGCTGCGCTATCTGCTCGGCGAGCGCATCGAGCTCGAGGTGCAGCTCGACAGCGGCTTCTGCTGGGTCAAGGTGGACCCGGGGCAGATCGAGCAGATCGTCGTCAACCTGGCGGTCAATGCGCGCGATGCGATGCCCGACGGTGGTTGCCTGCGGGTCGAAACGTCGCGCGTCGATCTCGAACCAGCCGCCGCCGCGGCCCTCGATCTCGAGCCCAGGGCCTATGCCATGCTCAGCGTTTCGGATACCGGGTGCGGCATGGACGAGAAGACCCTGGGACAGATCTTCGAGCCCTTTTTCACCACCAAGAAGGCAGGCCGTGGCACGGGCCTGGGCCTTTCGACAGTGAGCGCCATCCTCGATCAGATCGGAGGGCGCATCGTCGTCGAGAGCACCCTCGGCGAGGGCACGACGTTCAAGACCTACCTACCGATCTTGCAAGAGATCGACGAGAGCGACGAGGCGGGCGCGCGCGAGCAGCAGGTTTCGTTGGCGGGCTCGGAAACCCTCCTGTTGGTCGAGGATGACGAGCCGGTGCGGTCGGTGATTGCAACGATGCTCGAAGGCAAGGGCTACCGGGTGCTGTCGGCGCGTAACTCGCGGGACGCCCGCCGCATCCTCGAATCGGACCATCAGGAAGTGCATCTGCTGTTGACCGACGTCATCATGCCAGGCCTCACCGGACCCGAGCTGGCGCAGCAGGCGCGGCAGACCCGGCCGAAGATCGAAGTCCTGTTCATGTCGGGCTACAGCGAAGGCTCCGATGGGCTGGGTGAGACGCAGTTTGCTCTGATCGAGAAACCCTTTTCCGCCGATCGGCTGCTGCACAAGCTGCGTGAAGTGCTCGGCCCCCCGGGCGCCTAGCTATGGATTCAGCATCGTCTCGGGAGCAGCTTCTGCGCCAGATCCGGATTCTCCAGGCCCGGGTGGCGGATCTCGAACGGGAGAAGGGCCCTCCGGCTGGCGCGGGCGCGGCCAATCTCGAGGGTCTCGGGCAATTTGCCGGCAGCATCGCCCACGATCTGAACAACCTGCTCGTGGCGGTGCTCGGCAATGCCGGCCTGGCCCTGATGGACCTGTCGCCCTATTCGGCTTGCCGGCCGCTGATCCAGGAAGTGGAAGACGCAGCGCAGCGTGCCGCTGAGCTCGCCAATCAGATGCTCACCCTCGCTGGCGAGGCGCTATCGGAGACGCCGCCGGCGGTGATGGAGCCGGTCCTCGCCGAGCCCTCGGGGGTCATCACCATGCCGCAGGCGGTCACTACGAGCTGGCGCGGTCAGGGCCTGGTCCTGGTGGTCGATGACGAGCTGATGGTCCGTATGCTGGCCAAGCGGATCCTCGAGAAGTTCGGCTTTCAGGTCATGACGGCCGACGATGGTCGCCAGGCGATCGAGGTCTTTCGTCCGCACGCTCGAGAGTTCGTCGCCGTGTTGCTCGATGTCACCATGCCCAACCTCGATGGCGCGGACGCCTTCCGCGCGTTGCGCTCCATGCGCCCCGACTTGAAGGTCATTCTTTCCAGCGGCTACGACGAGGGGCAGGCCACACGCCAGATCTCGCGCAAGGAGCTGGCGGGCTTTCTGCCCAAACCCTACCTGCCGATGGATCTCATCGACCTGATGCGCGACATCCTGGAAGAGTCGGCCTAGAGATCCAAAGACGATTGGTGTCCGGTCGTCCTTGTGGGCTGCGCCGCAGCTCCGGAAACTCGCCGGTCCATCCACAGACCGCATAAGCCTTGGCAAGAAGCAGCTTGTCCGTTGCGGTCAGCTTTCAGGCTCAAACACGCTCGCTGCGTGCTCGCTCCACAAGGCCGACCTCCCTAGTGGAGGTCCTGGAAGAGTCAGCCTAGCTCTTTCGGCCGAAGCAGGAAGCGCAGGGTGCCTGTGGCGCGAGGGAGCTCGGCCCAGGTCTCGATCTGGAGGTCGAGACAGGCGAGGTTGGCGGTGGTCATGCGTACTTCCGCGCCGGTGAGGTTTTCGACCAAATCCTCAGAGGTAGGGTTGTGGCCGACGACCAGGACCCGCTCGGCGTCGCCGGCCAACTCGGCGATAACTTCTAGCTGTTGGCGGGCGGCCGAGAGGTAGAGCTCGCGGGTCTCGGTGATCGTCCCGGTGTAGCCGGCTGACTCGGCGGCCAGGGTGGCGGTCGTCTTGGCGCGCAGCGCAGTGGACGACAGCACGAGATCGGGGATCAGGTCACGCTGGCGAAGCTCGTGGCCCATACGCCAGGCGTCACGATCGCCGCGGCCCTTGAGTGGCCGATCATGATCGGGCGTCGATCGATTCGCCCAGCTCGATTTGCCGTGGCGCAGGATAAGCAAGGTCTTCATGCCGCCCGATTCTATACGTCGAGCTCGAGCTCGGCGGCGAAAAGCATCGTGCGATCGGTGTCCCGTGCCGCCCATTCGAGAAGGGTTCGGGCGTCGAGCTCGAGGCGGCCGTCGAAGGACACTTCGCCGTTGGTGATCACCGTCAAGGGCTGATCGAAGTCGATTTCCAGCGGTGAGAGCAGCAGCTTGAAGCGCCGGACGCGTTCGCTTTGCACCTCGATGCGGTTCCCCCTACGGCTCAGCTCGATGCGGCCGGACGGTAAGCGGTGCTGGAAGGCCGGCGTCAGCTCGTCCGGTGGTGGGCTTTGCGGCGTCTGGAAGGTGAGCTCGAGGCGTTCCCCGCGCCGCTCGACGGCGGCAGGGAGGGTGGTGCCCCAACCGCCGTGGGTCGCGATCACCTGGCTGAGCTGCTCGATCGTCGAGGTTGGAGTGCCAGCCGCCGCGACGATCCGGTCGCCCTTCTCGAGGCCTGCTTGGTCGGCCACCGAGTCGTTGTAGACCTTGTCGACGCGGACACCGCCCGAGCTTTCGGGATCGGGCCGAAAACCCAGGGATGGCGGGTAGCGCAGCGAATTGAAGTCATCCAGCGGTTGATCGCGCTCCGTCGGTCCGAGTGTGGTGATCAACAGCCAGGCGTTGCGCTGGTAGCGTTCGGAGGTCTCGGTCTGCCAGGTCAGCTGCTCGGGCAGCGGATCGCGTGGGTGGCTCTGAAGGAACGCGCGGATGTTGTCTACCTCGTCTGGCCACCAGCGGGTGTCGTGTCCACCCTCCGGGAAATGGCGAAAGACGACCTCGGTGCCGGCACGTTGCATGAGGTCGAGGTAGGGCAAGACGCGGGCCGCGGGATAGAGCCGGTCTTGGCCACCGTTGACGACGAAGAAGGGGCGTGCCGCCAGGTTGCGCGGATACATCTCGCCGTCGACCCCGAGGCGCCGGTTGTCGAGTACCGCCGGATGGCCGATGAAGGGGAGGAACGAGGCCCATGGCGTCGGATCGCGAAAGGCGAAGAAGTAGGCGCCGGTCGCGCCATCGGAGATACCGAACAGGTGGACTCGGTTCTCGTCCACATTGTAGGTGTGCTTGAGGCGTTCGAGGATCGCCGGCAGGTTCTCTGCCTGGCGCCGGCTCCACCACATCGAGGCATCCCAGGACGACGGGAAGACCGAGATCCTGTCCGGCGATTCGAAGCGGTCGTAGTTGCTCCACCAGGCGCCGCCCTTGCGCCAGGCGGGGCGCGAGACGCCGCCATGGAGGTAGAAGTGCACCGGATACCGCTTCGCGGGGTCGTAGTCCTTCGGCACCAGCACCCGGAAATGGTGGCGGGTTTTGTCCTTCGTCTTGTGACTGAGGTCGATCCGTCCGGTGTCGACGTCGGCGGAGTAGGGGCGGCCGGCTTCGAGTCGGGCCCAGATCGATTCGAAGCTGGCACCGGTGGCGAGCACTGTCTGGATCGCCGCCTCGCGCTGTGGTGCGTCATCAGCGTGCCAGAAGGCGGTGAAGGCTTTGTCGAGCGCGGCTTCGACTGCGATGGCAGGCACTTCGTTCGCGGTGCCAGGCACTTCGTTCGCGGTGCCAGGCACTTCGGCGACGGCGCTGACGGCAGGTACAGAGGTGAGAGCCAGACCGACCAGTAAAGCGAGTCTCATAGTGGCTCTGGTTACGGTCGGAGTCCGGTGGAGGTTGACGGGGAACGAGGGTTCAGGGGTGGGAAGGCTGGATCTCGAGCCAGATCGCGCGTGCGGTGGGATGCTGAGCGGCAAAGAGCGGAACGATCCGAGCAGGCGTCTCGTCCGGCAGAGCCTTGCTGAAGAGCAGGCGGACGTGATCGCCGGGCTCGAGTCCGAGGGGAGCCCGCAGGCGCTCGACCAGGACCTGGCCCACCCAGCCGAAGGTCAGGCGTGCGTTGATCTCACCGAGAGGATGGAAGACCTCGCCGCCACCAAGCTGCCGATAGCGCCAGCAGTCGATGCCGAACGGACCCCAGTAGCCGACGCGGGCGAGGGCCTCCGCGACTTGACCGAGCACGGTCCTGAGCGTAGCCCGCTCGCCTTCGTCGAGCCACGGACCCGGCGCTCCAGCCTCGTCCCCGACCCGCAGCTCCAGGCCGGTGAATCGACCGTCGGAGTCGACCTGGAGGCGATGGAGACCTTGCGACCACCAGCCTTCGGGGGTGATGGCGGCGCTGATGCCGAAGTCGGCCGTGCGCTCCATCCAGGGCTCGAAGAGCAGCGGGCCGTGGTTGGCGAACAGACGGTCGATGCGTTGTTGGTGCTCCGCCCAGGAGCCACCGCGGTCGATGTAGCGCCAGCGTCCGGCGGCGGAGTAAGGCGCCTTGAGGATCCACCTCGGCGTAGGGCGGGTCGTAAGGTAGTCCTTCAGAGCGTTTGGAGAGTCGAGCAGGGTCGCCCCAGGCAACCGGCAGCCAATCGCCTCGGCTAGAGCGTTGCAAAAACCCCGGTGGTTCACCCGCGCTGCCGCTTCGGGCCTAGAGGTAGGCAAGCGCCAGAGGCGGTCGACCGGAGTCGAGGTCTGAGATCGGATGCCTTCGGCCGGTCGACGGATTGCAGCGACCTCGGTCGTCTCGCCCCAGGCCAGGACCGAATCGACTTTGGAGAGCTGTCTGAGGGGACCCTGCTCGAGGGTCGGCCGGGGCAGCCCGGGCACTTCGAGCATCGCTTCGGCCGGTAGCTCAGCCGGCAGCCACAGCCGATCTCCCTCCTGGGCCAAGGCTCGCAGGAGGGTCGCCGAGCTGGCGAGCGTGGCCAGGACACGACGAGGCAGGGGACCTCGGGGGTTGCCGCTCGTCCGGGCGAAGTCAGACTCGCAGTCGAGATTGCCGATGATCCGCCGGCTCACTGGCGACTTCCGCTCGGCGCTGCATCGCGGCTGGCTTCGAGGCGGCGGATGAAGTCGTCGTCGAGTCCGGCGGCCTCACGGCCTTGCCTGTGGAAGACCCGCCCGCGCGCCTTGGCGGGTCGCAGGGGCCAGGTCAAATGCTCGCGGTAGGTGTCCCAGGCAGACGCGTCACCACGCTTGAAGACCTGCAGCCACCGCCAGCCGAAACGCACATGCTCCACCTCGTCGCGATGCACCCGTTCGATCACCGCCGCGGTCTTGGCGTCGCCGGCACGGCGCGCCACCTCCGCGGTGTCGATGGTGTGGTCGAGGTTGGCGTTCTCGAAGGTGAGGGACATGGCGCAGATGAAGTCGAGGGGCGAACGCAGGCTGTCGATCTTGCTCCAGAAGTAGCCGCTCACGGGATAGTCACCGAAGGCAGCACCCGCCGCTTCCAGCCGCGCGATGTACATCCGGGTATGACGCTGCTCGTCGAGCAGGATATGCAACAGGCCGCGGCGAAAGTCGGCCGGTGCGTCCGGGAAGGCGACAAGCGCCCAGGCGAAGAGCTCGGCTGCCTGCAGCTCGTGATTGGCCAGGCTGTGCAGGATGCGCGGCCGTTGCGCCGGATCGGCCAGGCCTGTGATCTTGGGCACGCGAAACGAGCGTCCGGGTTGGATCTGCAGATCCGTTGGGCGTCCCGGCCAGTCGATGCGGCGGGCGGGACCGGTTTTGTCGTCGCTGAGCTCGCCGGCAGGGGGCGTCAGCTTGTCGGCGAGCACCTCGGAAGCTACGATCCGTTGGGCGAAGACGCGAATCTCGTCGGCCGATGAGGCGGAGCTGGCGGCTGGCTCGATCATTGCTTGTCTACCTTACTCGGTGAAGGAGGCATTGAACATTCCAATGGCTCAGGAGGGGCGCAAGATGCCAAGACAGATCGGCACCGTGTTCGCGCGAGGACACGGGCGATCTCGCCTGCGGACAGGGGCGCTGCGCCATGCCGCGGCTCGCCGCATCCCCTGGCACCTCTCCTGCCTCGTCGGGATGACTTGGCTCGGTGCGACCGTCGCTGTCGCTGCCCAGCCAAGGCCGGTCGCCGTCGAGGATGCTTACCTCTCACGGGTCTCCGATTGGGCCAAGGGCTCGCCGGAGGCGGCGGCGGACCTGGCGCAGCTACACCATCGGCTCGCCAGTCATCTGGCAGGCTTCGAGATCACGGTCGCTACCTATGGCAATTTGCCGGCGCCGCTGCCCAATCGACGCCGGCAAGCGAGCCGCCAGGCGAAGCTGGGGGAGAACAGCCACGGCAAGGTGATCGTCCGTGACCTACCAGGCGTTCTCTGCTGGCAGCTGCTGCAGAAGCGGGTCAGCGAGCGCTTGGCCGAGGTCGAGCCCGAGGCCTACTTGCCGCTGGCTTTTCTACACGCCGAGCTTTACACCGAGCAGACCGGAACCCACTACCGTCCCTGGCTGGCGAGCCTCGCCAAGGCGCGTAGCTTCGCGTTGATCGAAGCCTACCTCCAGGCGGCCGAGCCCGACGAGGCGACGGCGCGGCGCAACACCGTCTCCCTGCTGATCGGCCTGGCGGATCGCCTCATGCGCTTCAGCTTCCTCGAGAGCGGGGTGGAGGCACGGGACGTCTACCTGGGAGCTCTGCGTCTCCAGCCGGAGAATCCTGCCGCGCTCTATTGGGCCGGCTACCTGCAGGAGATGCTCGGCAACTACGGCAAGGCGGTACCCCATTGGCAGACGTTGTTGCAAGCCAAGCCGGAGGATGCCGAGCTGCAATTGCGCTTGGCGATCAATCGGGCCCGGCTCGGCGATCTCGACACGGCCACCACAGATCTGGAGGCCATCGCTGACGGTACCGCCGAGGCGCGATTCCGCCTCATTGCCTTCCAGGAGCTCGGACGCCTATTTGCCGAGAACGCGCCACGCCGGGCGGCTCAGTACCTGCGCCAGGGCAGCAAAGTTTTCCCCGAGAATCCGCGCTTGCGCCTGCAGCTGTCGAGCCTCCAGGCTGACGATTGGCAGCGCTCGACCGAGCTGACGCGGCAAGTTGAGCTCGACTGGCGCGGCGACACCGGCGAGTCGGCGCGTCTGCTCTACAGCGCGCCGCGGACCGATGAGCTCCACCACGAGCTGCAGCGTTTAGAGATCGAAGTCGAGCGCCGCAAGGGAGCCCTGGCGAAAGCGCTCGCACCGATGCTGGCTCTGGCGAAGCACGAGCGTCTCCGCCTCGCCGCCTGTCCCCAGGTGCCGATCCCATGATCCGCCCCACCCTGCACTGCGCAGCGGTGTTCGTGGTCGGGCTGTGGACAGTAACTTCTGCCGCCGCGTGGGCGGACGATATCGATGTCCTGATCACCCGTCCGGAGCCGGGTGAGTCGCTGTTCGACGAGACGATCCTCGCCGTCGAGGTGCGAGCTTCCGAGGCCATCACCGAGGTCGAGTTCTTGATCGATGGTCGGAGTGTCGGCAAGCGGACGCAGCCGCCTTACGAGGTGCGAATCGATGTCGGAGGGGAAAACCGTGATCGGATGATCGAAGTCACGGCGCGTGGCGAGTCATCGACCGTGGGTCGGGCCAAGATGCTGGCGCCGCGGATTCCGGTGCACGACGAGCTCGAGGTCGACCTGCAACAGCTCTATGTCACCGTCACCCGGCGCGACGGCACGCGGGCTCTGGACCTGACGGTGGGTGATTTCGTCGTCCGCGACGAGCGAGTGGCGCAGCAGATCACGACCTTCGAGCGTGGCGACATTCCGTTCACCGCGATCATCATGGTCGACGGCAGCGACAGCATGCGCGGCCGGCGCCTTGAAGGCTCCCTGACCGGCGCTCAGCGCTTCGTTTCGGGCATGCGACCCCTGGATGAGGCCAAGCTCATGGTCTTTGCCGATCGGCTGCTCGACATCACCCCTTGGAGCAATACCGGCGCACCGCTGGCGCGTGCCTTGGAGACCGTTTCCGCGACCGGCGGCACGGCGATCTTCGATCATCTGCACATGGCGCTGACCCTGCTCGAGCAGCGTCAGGGCCGGCGGGTGGTGATTCTTCTCACCGATGGCTGGGATTCGGTCAGCGCCCTCAGCGCCGAGCAGATTCGGCGCGTGGCCCGGCGCAGCCAGAGTCTGATCTATTGGGTGCGCTTGGCCGGCGACGAGCCGGGGCCTGGCCGCGAGCTTGGCAAGCGGCGGTACGGCGTGACCCTGAAGCCGGTCCGCCTCGTGCCAACCAACTCGTGGCGTAATCTACGCGCTTCCAGGCGGGCCTATGAGCTGCTCGAAGACACGGTGCGTGAGAGTGGTGGCCAGATCGTCTCCGTGCCCAGCGTCGAAGCGATCAGCGCCACCTTCGAGGACATTTTGGCCGAGTTACGAGAGCAATACGCCTTGGGCTACGACCCGGAGCCGCGACGCAATGACGGCGCCTGGCGGTCGATCGAAGTCGAGCTGGTGCCACGCGGACTGAAGGCGCGAACCCGGGGTGGCTACGTAGATCGGTGAGCGGACGGGTCATTGGCCCGATTTCGATCGGCGTTTGGCTGCCAGGAGCCGCGAGGTGTAGCCGACGTCCGGCTCGATGTCTGACCCTGTCTTCGAGTCGGATCCGCCAGGAGCCCTATCGGGCTCTGGCTTCAACGCCGGCGGGGCTTGCTCGGTCGGGCTGGGCTCGACCACCGGCCCGGACTCCCTAGCTTCGGGCCCGCTCGAGTCGGTCTCGACCGTCAGCTCTTCAGCGACAGGCTCGCGTCGCGTCGCGCGCCGCCTGGCCGCCTGCAGGGCCGAGAATCTCTCTTCGGCCGGTTGCGGCTCGACCGCGGACCGGCGCTCCAGCCAACTGGGTAGAGCCAGTTTACGGACGGCGACCTCGAGA
>JBCCGX010000220.1:0-11205 GCA_039029035.1 Acidobacteriota bacterium
CCCCGGACGCGAATCCGACGACTCTTCGAAGCCCAAGACGGTGATCTGCTCGTCGCCGCGGCATCCGGGCTCTATCGCCTGACCGGCGACGGCTGGCGCTCCTGGGCCTGTACCGAAGACACCTCTTGCAACAGCGTTTTCGCCGTGCTGGAGCAAGCGGACGGCAGTCTGCTCATCGGCACCTCCGCCGGCCTCCATCAAACCTCCGGCGGCTCGGTCATCCGTCCGGCGACCCCCGAGCTTCAAATCAGCCGTCCCGTCTACTTCTTGGTGCGAGACTCCCTCGAGCGCCTCTGGTTCGGCACCGACGACGGCGTGCTGCGCTGGGACGGCCGGGAGCTCGACCACTTCAGCGTCGCCGACGGCCTGGCCGGGCGCGAGACCCACCGCGCCGCCGGCGCGGTCGACTCCCACGGCAAGGTGTGGATCGGCACCGAGCGTGGCGTCACGGTCTACGACGAAAGCCGCGCCGAAGCGAAGCGCGCCGCCCCCCTCGTCTCGCTGACCGGCGTCGACGCCTCGGGTCGTTTCCTCCCTCTCGACATGGCCCAGCGCCTCGCCCACGACGAAGACGATCTGATTTTCCACTACCGGGCGATCTCGCTGCTCGACGAAGACCGTGTCCTGCAGAGCAGCTGGCTGGAAGGCTTCGACGACGAGTGGAGTCCGCCCGCCATCGCGCCCAAGCGCGAGCTCCGCTTCACCAATCTCGAGCCCGGCACCTATGTTCTGCATCTCAAGGCCGCCAACGCAGAAGGGACTTGGAGCGCGGTGACGTCGTCGGCACCGCTGACCATCGCCCGGCCGTTCTGGCGCCAGACCTGGTTCTTCGCCACCCTGGCCGGGCTGCTGATCGCCGCCCTCTACGCCATGGCGAGTAACTACCAGCAGCGCAAGTACTCGCGCCGCCTCGAAGCCCAGGTCGCCGAGCGGCTGGCCCAGTTGATGACCGAGAAAGAACGCCTGTCGCAGACCTTGCGCAACATCGGCGACGCGGTCATCACTACGGCCTCCGATGGTCAGATCACGATGCTCAATCCGACCGCCGAGGAGATCACCGGCTGGAAGAATGCCGACGCCGTAGGGCGGTCCCTCGACCAGATCTTGCGGCTCTTCGAGGTGGAACCTACCGGCGAGGCCGGCGACAAGCTACCCTTGCCCGGCGCCGACAACCCGGAGATCTTCGAGGAGCCCCAGTCGGTCTTGTTGCGCACCCAGACCGGCACCGATCGCCTGATCGAGATCTCGGGCTCGCCGATCCTGAGCTCGATCGGCGGCTACACCGGCCTGGTGCTCGGCTTCCGCGACATCACCCAGAAGCAGGAGCTCGAAGCCGAAATTGCCAAGAGCCAGAAGCTCGAAGCTCTGGGGCTGCTAGCGGGCGGCATCGCGCACGATTTCAACAACCTGCTCACCGTGCTGCTCGGCAACCTCTCACTACTCGGCACGAGCAGCACGCCCGAAAGCCAGCGCGCCCGTCACCTCGAAGACGCCGAGACCGCGGTGCTGCGGGCTCGCGATCTGACCCAACAGCTGCTGACCTTCTCGCGCGGTGGCGCCCCGGTGCGCAAGGCCGCCTCGATCGTCGAGGTGATCCACGATTCCGCCTCCTTCGTGATGAGTGGTTCCAAAGTGCGCTGCGATATCGACCTGGTGCCGGATCTGTGGGTGGTCGAGATCGACGCCGGGCAAGTCTCGCAAGTGGTCAACAACCTACTGATCAACGCCATCCAGGCGATGCCGGACGGTGGCACTGTGCGCATCGCCGGCCGCAACACGACCACGCCGCCCCTCTCGCTGGACAGCGGCAAGTATGTCGTCATCGACGTCATCGACACCGGCGTCGGCATTCCCCAACGGCATCAAGCGCGGGTCTTCGACCCCTACTTCTCCACCAAACAGCAGGGCCGCGGGCTCGGCCTGGCCTCGGCCTATTCCATCGCCAAGCAGCACGACGGCCTGCTGACCGTGCAGTCGCAGCCCGGCGAAGGCACCGTCTTCAGCCTCTACCTACCCGCTTCGACCACCCAAACGCTGAAACGTCCGGCGGCCCACGCCAAACCGGGCAGCGGCGGTGGCCGGGTCCTGATCATGGACGACGAGGCCGGCGTCCGCCATGTCACCGGCTCGATCGTCGCCCAGCTCGGTTACCGGGCGGAGCTCGTTGCCGACGGCAGGGAAGCGATCGATCGATACCGCGAAGCCCGGGGCCACGAGCGTCCCTACGACGTGGTGATCATGGATCTGACGATTCCCGGCGGCATGGGTGGGCAGGAGGCCATCGTGCGGCTGCTCGAGCTCGACCCCGAGGTCAGGGCGATCGTGATGAGCGGCTACTCCAACGACCCCGTTCTGGCCAACTTTCGTGACTACGGCTTCCTCGGCGTGATCACCAAGCCGTTCAAGTCCGACGACCTGGCTCGGGTCCTGAGCGAAGTCCTGACCGAAGAAGGTACACTGGAGTCATCGGGTAGCGTCTCCGCGCCACCGCCGAGCTCTTGATCTCAGGTCGTCCCGCACCGCGACTGATTGCGTTGATGCAGTATCTGGCCCGGTACTTCGCACGGTATCTCGCCCAGTGACACGTTGCCTCGACCCCACCGCGACAATAAATGACTATGCCGAACCGAGAAATGACTATGCCGAATCGAGCCGACCGATGAACCGGGCCCCTGCTCTTCGCGATGCCGCCGACCAGGGCCCCTCACCCCACCAGGCCCTCGGGGCGCTGACCAAGAGTCGCCTGCGCGGCATCGCCGATGCCTTGGATCTTGCCGCGCCGGCGCGGGCGCGCAAGGCAGAAATCATCGAGACCCTGGTCAACTCACCGCTTTCCTTCGGTCGCGCCCTGCAGCTCCTCTCGCGCAACGAGCTGCAAGTCATCTGCCGCGCCGTTGGCCTCGAGACCTCCGGCCGCCGGAAGGCGACGCTGGTCGATCGCATCCGGCGTTTCGCCTCGCAGCTGGTCCACGACCACGGCGCGGCCGACCCGGCCGAAGAGCGCCAGCCTCTCACCCTGCAACAGCTCGAGAGTCATCTGTGGGAATCGGCCAACATCCTGCGTGGCAAGATCGACAGCTCGGATTTCAAGCACTTCATCTTCGGTTTGCTGTTCTTCAAACGCCTGTGCGACGTGTGGGACGAAGAATATGCCGAGCGCTTGCGGCGCTACGGCGACCCGAAGCGTGCCGCCGACCCCCTGGAGCATCGCTTCCATCTACCCGCCCATGCTGCCTGGTCGGCCGTGCGCCAGCACGAGACCGACATCGGCCGCCACCTGAACGCCGCATTCCGCGCCATCGAGCAGACCAACCTGGGCCTCATGGGGGTCTTTCAGGACGTCAACTTCGACAACCAGGAGCGCTTCCCGGACAAGACCCTCGACCTGCTCTTGTCTCATTTCGAGAAGCACCGCCTGCGCAATGCCGATGTCGAGCCCGACATGCTCGGCAACGCCTACGAAGTCCTCATCGCTCAGTTCGCCGATGACGCCGGCAAGAAGGGGGGCGAGTTCTACACCCCCAAGCAGGTCGTCCGCCTGATCATCGAATGCCTGCGGCCACACGAAGGTATGTCGATCTACGATCCGGCCTGCGGCTCCGGCGGCATGTTGCTCGAGGCCGCCCGCTTCCTCGAGCGCCACGGCGAAGACCCGAGGACCCTCGAGCTCTGCGGTCAGGAGATGAATCTCAACACTTGGGCCATCTGCCAAATGAACCTCTTCTTGCACGACATCGACGAGGCCCAGGTCGTGCGCGGCGACACTCTCAGGCATCCCAAGCACGTCAGCCACGGCAAGCTGCGTACTTTCGACCGGGTGTTGGCCAATCCCCCGTTCTCGCTCAAGAACTGGGGCCATGACGAGTGGAGCCAGGGCGACGCGCTCGGCCGCGACCGCTACGGCTGTCCACCCCGCAAGTACGGCGACCTCGCCTTCGTCCAGCACATGCTCGCCAGCCTCGAAGCCGACGGCATGCTCGGGGTCGTGGTGCCCCACGGCATCCTCTTCCGCCTCGGTATCGAGGAGACGATCCGCCGCGGCCTGATAGAGGACGATTTGATCGAGGCGATCATCGGCCTGGCGCCGAATCTCTTCTACGGCACCGGCATCTCGGCCTGCGTGCTGATCATCAACCGCCGCAAGGCGGCGGCGCGCCGCGGCAAGGTGCTCTTCGTCCAGGGTGCCGACGAGCGCACCGTGGGCAAGAACCAGAACCACCTGTCCGACGCCAACGTCGAGCGTCTGGTGGGCGCTTTCCACGCCTTCGCCGACGAGCCGCGCTTCGCCCGCGTGGTGACGCTCGACGAAATCCGGGCCAACGAGCACAACCTCAACATCTCGCGCTACGTTGCCACCACCGTCGAAGCCGAGCCCGTCGACATGCCCGTGGCGATCCGCCGCCACAAGAGCCTGCGGGCCGAGCGCGACGTGGCCGAGTCGGCCATGATGCATCAACTGGCGGACCTGGGTTACGAAGTGTGAATGTCGCCCTGTTGCTGTCGGGCGGCGTCGACAGCTCGGTAGCTCTCAAGTTGTTGCTCGAGGCTGGCCACGACGTCACCGCGTTCTATCTCAAGATCTGGCTCGAGGACGAGCTGGCCCACCTCGGCGAGTGTCCGTGGGAAGACGATCTCAGGTGCGCCCGAGAGGTCTGCTCGGAAGCTGGCGTGCCGCTCGAGGTCGTCTCGCTGCAGCGCGAGTACCACCAGCAGGTGGTCCGCTGGGCGATCGACGAGTTGCGCGCCGGACGTACACCGAGCCCCGATGTGCTGTGCAATCGGCGGATCAAGTTCGGCGCTTTCGTCGGCGGTCTCGAGACACAGACCCGACGCCCGGCGTTCGACCGGGTGGCCTCGGGCCACTACGCCCGCACCCGCCAAGCCGAAGACGGCGTCGAGCTGCTCAAAGGTGTCGACCCGATCAAGGACCAAACCTACTTTCTCTTTCGTCTCGAGCAGAGCCAGCTCCGCCGCTGCCTCTTCCCCCTCGGCGGCTATCACAAGACCGAGGTCCGCCACCTGGCCCAACGCTTCGAGTTACCCAATCGGGCGCGCAAAGACAGTCAGGGGATCTGCTTCCTAGGCAAGATTCCCTACGACGATTTCGTCCGCAGCCATCTCGGTGAGCAGCCGGGAGAGATCCGCGAGATCGAGTCGGAGCGGCGCCTCGGCGAACACCGCGGCTACTGGTTCCACACCATCGGCCAGCGCCGTGGGCTGGGACTCGGCGGCGGCCCCTGGTACGTCGTGCGCAAAGACGTTCACACCAACGTCGTCTACGTCTCCCACCGCGAAGCACTGACCCAGCACAGCGGCGATCGCTTCCTGCTGCCGCAGGTCCATTGGATCCACCGCCCGCCCGAGGCCCGCAATCTCTCCGTCAAGCTACGTCATGGCCCAACGACCTACCCCTGCCGCACCAAAGCGCACCCGAGCGGTGGCTGCGAAATCCAACTCGACGGGCACGATTCGGGTATCGCCGACGGTCAGATGGCGGTGCTCTACGACGGCGAGGTCTGCCTCGGCGGCGGCATGATCTCGCGCTGATCGTCCGTCACACGTCTAGATGGTAGAGCATCCAATAGACCACGATGCCGGTCAGCGAAACGTAGAGCCAGATCGGTAGCGTCCAGCGCGCCAGCGCACGGTGCTTGTCAAAACGCTCGCGCAACGCCCGGTAGAGCGTCACCGCGGCGAGGAAGGGCACCAGCGCCGCCAGCACCGTGTGGCTGATCAACACCGTGAAGTACACCCGGCGAATGAGCCCGGTCCCCTGGAATCGCACCGAGCCGACGTTGTAGTGGTAGAACAGGTACGACACCAGGAAGGCGATCGAGCAGCCGAACGCGGTCAGCATCGCCCGACGGTGGGCCTCGCGCCGCCCTTGCCGGATGAACACATAGCCAACGACGAGACAGACGGCCGCCAGGCCGTTGAGCGAAGCATTGAGCGTCGGAAGGTCAGTCAACTCCATGGCTGATTCTCGATTCGTAATGCGCGACGAAAGGTCCTTGCGAAATGATCTTGCCTGTCAGCGGGCAGCACCCAGTGAGCTCACCGACAATCAAACCGAAAAAAGTCTAACCGAAATCAGCCCGACCGACTTCAGCACCGACACGACTTCAGCACCGACACAGCGTTCTGGCACCTCACCCCAACACCTCGAGACTTCCAACATCGTGCCACGCTTCACCCGCCCAGACTCTCCCGACAGGCCGAATCCAATGCAGCGCTTCGTCTCGATCCTGACAATTCTCACTCTCTCGAGCCTGATCGCCGTGCCGCTGACGGCGCAGAACGGCCCCGCCTTCGTAGTGATCGCCCACCCTGACGTACCCGCCGAATCGATCTCGAAAAAGAGAGTCTCGCAGCTGCTGCTGCGGGAGGTCTCCCGATGGGAAGGCGGACTCTCGGCGCAACCCGTCGATCAGGAGAGTCACTCCGCAGTGCGCAACAGCTTCTCGCGCCAGGTCCATGGCCGCTCGGTCGAGAGCATCAAGAATTACTGGCTGCGCCAGATCTTCTCGGGCAACGGTGAGCCACCACCCGAGATGGCGGATGACAACGCGGTCATCGCCTTCGTCAAGTCGCATCCGGGTGGTATCGGCTACGTTACGAAGCGGACCCGCCTGAGTGGCGTCAAAGTCCTCGACGTCGCCATGTGACGCCGATTCGGCGCCGGCACCGCCGACATGGCTGGCATATAATTCCCGTCCGGCTCGTTTCAGGGACCCCGCGAGCCCAGCACGGAATCCGACCTGCATGAGCTCCGCGGAGAAAAGCGCCAAGCACCAGATCCTCGATCTCGTCCGGGAGATGCCGGACAAGAACTCCTATGACGAGATCCTGCGTGAGCTCGCCTTCGTCCGCATGGTGGATCGGGGTTTGGTCGACGCCGGCCGGAACCGCGTCATCGACTCCACAGCCCTGAAGGAGCGTTTCCGCTCATGGCAGAGCTGAAGTGGACCTCCGAGGCTGAGCTGGCGCTGCGCGAGATCTACGACCACATCGCTCGCAACCGACCCGCGACGGCCCAGCGCACCGCCGAGTCGATCCTCAACAAGATCGAGTCCCTGCGCGAAGCCCCGACCTTGGGACAACCCTACCGCCACCGCAACGTGCGGCGTCTCACCTACGGCCAATTCCAGATCGCCTATCTGTACGAGGACGGCAGCGATGTCGTCGTGCTCGGCGTCTTCCACGGCTTGATCTTCCTCCCCCTGCAGTAGGGTTCGCCCCAAGCCCTCGCGGCCTTCTACTGCGACACTGGCCATTCGCGGTAAGATATCGTCCGAAGCGAATTCGTCAAGGAGTCGACGATGAAGAATCGGACGAACATTTGGATCCTTTGCGCCATCAGCCTTCTCACCCCCGCAGCGCAGGCGGACTGGCTGGTCACCAAGGCCGGCGAGCGCATCGAAACACAGGGCAGCTGGGAGGTTCGCGGCCGGGCGGTGGTATTCACCAACTCGAACGGCATCTTGTCGTCCCTGCGCCTCTCCGAGATCGACCTCGAAGCCAGCAACGCAGCGACGGAAACCGCCGGCACGGCGGCCCAGGCGCCAACGCGGTCCACCGCCCCCAGGCAATCGGTGCGGGTCATTACCACCGAGGACATCGGCGAGGGTCAGCCGGGGGCGGAAGGTCCCGATCGGCTTATCGAGCGCTTGCGCCTGGCCCACCAATACCAGGACACCGACCTCGCCCTCGGCTTGATCAACTGGCAGGACGTGCCGGAGAGCATGCGGCCGAGTATCGAGAGCCAGTTCGAATGGATGATGGAACGGCGGATTCGCAATCTGCGCTTCGTCCCCGCCGACCCCGACGACCAGGCCTTGCTCCAGGTTCAAGACGACGTGACCTACGAGCCCAACGTCGAGGTCGCCGGCAAGATCGAGATCGAGTTCATTCCCGATCCCGACGAGGCCGAGGTCCGACTCTCCTTCCCGGTCGGTACCCGCCTCGGTAGCTACTTCATCGCTGCACCGCGGGCAGCGGACGAATAGGCCTACTCCACCGCGCTGCGCCGCTCCACACCGCTGCCCGGTCCCACAGGTCCACCCCAAAGTGCGAGCAGCGCCGGCAGCACCAGGATCGCCGCCGCCAGGGCCATGGCGATGGTGGTCGTGGTGAGTGCAGCGACGCGAAAGATCGGCTCGAACTGGCTGGCGAAGAGAATCGCGAAGCCACCGATCAACAGCAGGTTTGAGGCCACCACCGCCGCACCGGCGTGGCGAAACGTGTGCCGGATCGCCGAGTCGAGCCCCTGCCCCGCCAGCCGCGCGCGGCGGAACGCCGTCAACAAGTGGATCGTGTTATCGACCGCCATGCCGATCGACAGAGTGAAAACCACCACCGTCGAGGTGTTGAGCTGGTAGCCGTAGAGAGGCATCAGCCCGAGGGTCGCAGCGAGGGGCAACATCGTTGGCAACACTCCGAGAAGCCCCATCCGCAAGGAGCGAAAGACAGCGACCAAGACCAGAAAGATCACCCCGCCAGCGGTCGCTAGGCTGAGGATCAGATCACGGATGAACACGTCGAGACCACGGGATGCCAGGTAGGCATGGCCAGTCAACCGCAGCTCGACCGACGTCTCGAAGCGCTCCACCCACGCATTCTGCTGCGCTTCGATCTGCTCCAGGGTGGCAAGGGAGGCCCGGATCCCGCGATCGGCGAGGCGCACCGCGATCCGGGTCTCAGCCGCCTCTTCGGCGAGAAACAGCGCCAGTGCCTGGGGCTGAAACCGACGCAGCGTCGCCAGAGCAAAGGTAATGCCGTTGGGTGTCAACACCTGCTCGATCTGCTCGTCGTCACGCACACCGTGGACTTCGGCGACCAGGTCGACCACCGACCGCACGTCCAACACGCCGGGCAGCGTCGCCACCTGGCGCTGGATGGCGAAAACCTCGTGTAGGGCCGCCGCCTCGATAAAGGCCTCCGGCCGGCTACCGCGCAGGTGCAGCTCGAGGGGCAGGATGCCACCGAGCTTCGCTTCCACCAGCTGGTTGCTGTCATAGATCGGATGCCCCGGTGGAAAGGTGTCGATCACCTGGGCGTCCACCGGAACGCGGGCGCCGCTGGCCAGCACCAACACCAAGACCCCGGCGGTCAACGCCAGGGCCCTGCGGGGATGCCGCTGGACCCCGCCGACCAGGGCCGCCAGACGATCGCGCCCGGCAGCCCGAGCCGTTGCCAGCAGCGTGCCATCGCCCTCCGCTGGTGCCCGCAGGCGGCTCACGACGAACGGCAGGACAGTGATCAGCGCCAGGTACGACAACAGGATGCCCGAGCTGGCTTGCCAGCCGAGATCGCGCAAGGTGTCGTTGCGCGCCACCATCAAGGAAGCAAAACCGATCGCCGTCGTCACGCTGGCCAGGAAGACCGGCAAGCCGAGCTCGGCCATCATCTGCCGTGCGGCCGCTGGGCCATCGGCTCCGCCCCGCCGGGCCGCGACATAGGCGTGCAACATGTGGATGGCGTTGCAGACCCCGACGACGAGGATCAGGCTGGGCACGATGTTGTTGACGATGTTGATCTCGGAATCGGTCACCGGCAGCAGCGCGATGCCCCACAGGCTCGCCAGGCCGACCGCCACCAGCGGTGCCAGAGCCAGAGCCAGGTGGCGATAGAGCGCCCACAGGAGGATGGCATACAGGGCGGCCGTCAACGGCCATAAGAGGCGCTGCTCGCGCTTGAGATGACGTACGGTCTCCAACCGCACGTAAGGCAGCCCGCCGTAGTGGATGCCGTAGCCTTCGCCGGCACCGACAGTGCCCGCACCATCAAGCAACCCCTCGACTTGCATCTGGAGCTCGGCAAACGGCTGATCGAGCAGGGCGTGATCTCGATACGCGGCCTTCAGCGCCATCACCACCACCGCCGTCGAGCCGTCGGCAGACACCACCTGTCCGGGCAACATACGCGACGAGCCCAGTTGGGCGCCAACCCGCTCGACGTCACCCGGCGTGACCGGCAACGCCGCGATCAACGGTGGCAAACGCCCCAGGGCGAGCGCTGCCAGACCACCCGCCGGATCGCGGCGCGGGACGTTGGTCAAGCTGACCACCTGCTCGCAGAGACCGCTCTCGACCGCCGCTTCGGTGAGCTGGAAGAGCAGCGTCAGGCCACCGGCATCGACTGCTGCACCGGGGGTCGCCCCCTCGAGCACGATGAGTAGGAGATTGTCGGGCACGCTGAAGCGCTGCTCGATCTCGGCCGCATAGGCTCGCTCCTCGGCACTGAACTCGAGCAACGCCTCGGGGCGAAAGTCGAAGCGCAGCCGCGGCAGCTGCAAGGCCGCCGCCAGGGTCGCCAGGGCCAGGCCCAGCAAGACCCAGCGGCGATGCCGGGCCTGCCAGTCAGCGAGCCGGCGGAAGAAGTTCGGATCCATGAGGTGATTTTTCGCGGCTCGCCGAACGACTGTGGCGACAAGAACGTGGCGACAAGAATCTGCGCCGAGAAGAACCTGCAGCGAGACGAATCTGCGACGAGAAGAATCTACCCGGCGTGTCATACGACCGTCGTTCTTTTGTCACAGTGTGTCAGGTTTCCGTCAAGCGGGTCCATTCTGTCGCGCCGAGACCCTAAACTCCGCCTTCGGCGAAGCGACCTGCCGGGCGGCCGGTCGGGCCGTTCGCTCGCTCTCGCTTTTGCACTCACAGGAGACCCCGCCATGACCACCCAGACGTCGCCCCAAACCCCTGCGATCGGACTCGCCTCGATCGGTCTCAGCCTGCCGCCTCTCGCCTTGCCGGTCGAAGAGCTTGCCAAGCTGCGCGGCCAGGATCCGGCGAAATTCACCCTCGGCCTCGGCTGCCGCGAGATGGCGCTGTGCCCGGAGGATTTCGGCGCCGTCGAGATGGCGGCGGAAGCCGCGCGGCGGGCCCTCGGCCGTTGGGGCGGCGATCTCGACCAGATCGGCATGATCGTCGTCGGCACCGAGTCGGCGGTCGACATGAGCCGGCCGCTCAGCGCCTGGGTCGCCGACGCCCTCGATCTGCGTGGTGCGGTGCGCTCCTACGAAGTCAAGCACGCCTGCTACGGCGGTACCCTGGCCTTGCGCCAAGCGCTCGAGTGGAAGCTCTCCGGCGCCGCTGGCGACAAAGCCGCCCTGGTGATCGCCACCGACGTGGCGCTCTATGCGCTGCAGGACCCGGGCGAGCCCACCCAGGGGGCCGGCGCCGTCGCCATGGTGGTCGACGACGC
>JBCCGX010000221.1:0-11157 GCA_039029035.1 Acidobacteriota bacterium
CTGCCACAACAAGAGCATCACCAACCCGGGATTCTTCATCCCCGGCCTGTCGGCACGACCCGGCGGGATGGATGTGTCGAACAGTTTCTTCGCGCCGCACGCCAATAACGGGCACTTCGATCCGATCGACATCCCCGATCTACGCGGCATCCGCTTCACCTCGCCCTATGGCCGCAACGGCCGCTTCGAGTCCCTGCGTGACTTCACCCGCAACGTGATCGTCAACGAGTTCAACGGACCCGAGCCCGATCCGCTGCTGCTCGACGGCCTGATCGCCTACATGCTGGAGTTCGATTTCCTGCCCAATCCGTACCTCGAGAACGATGGGCGGCTGAACGAACGCGCCCCGGCAGCGGCGAAGCGCGGAGAGGAGATCTTCCACCGTCCGTTCGCTCAGATGGCGAACCGCTCCTGCGCCACCTGCCACGTGCCGTCGGATCACTTCCTCGATCGCAAGCGGCACGACATCGGCTCGGTCCAAGGAGCCGAGGACTTCTCCCGCGACGGCGCCCTCGACACGCCGACCTTGCTCTCCGCTCGCTACACCGCGCCCTATTTCCACGATGGTCGTCTGGACACTCTGCGCGACGTCAACCAGTGGTTCAACGAGCGCTTCGAGTTGGGCTTGAGCGAGGCCGAGATCGAGGATCTCACCGCCTACGTCGAGACCCTCGGCGAGGGCATCGAAGCCTACGAAGACACCCTCCACACCCTGGAGGCAGAGCTCGAAGAATTCAGCTTCTTCCTCTCGGCCTACGAATTTCTCGAAGATCGGCAGAAGCCACAGCTGGTCGACGCGACCCTCGCCACGATTGCTTACGAGATCCGGGCCCACAAATGGGACCTACAGGACCCACAGCACCTGCCGGTGCTCGACCGCCTGGCAGAGCTGATGGACGAAGCACGCGCGGCGAACGGACAAGGCGACCGCGCGGCGACCGAGGCGCGCATTGCCGAATACCGCCAGGTCTACGAAGAGCACAAGGAGGTGCTGCGATGAGACGGCAACCCGAACCTTACTTCGCCCGCCCGCTGGTGGCGTTTCTCCTCGCCGGCGTGCTCAGCCTGGCCAGCGTCTTGGAGGCTGCGCCCGACAAGCTGCGCCTGGTGTTCATCGCTTACGAGAACCCCAACCAGTTGATGGAAAACGTCGAGCCGGTGGTGACCTACCTCGAAGGCGCCCTGGGGCGCGAGATCGAGCATTTCGCCGCCACCGACTACGCTGCGGTGGTCGAGGCCCTGCGCAACGGCCATGCCGATGCTGGTTTCATGGGACCCCTGCAGTATGTGCTGGCCCACCACGAAGCCGGCGCCCGGCCGATCCTGGGGGAGATCTACAACGGCTCGTCGACCTACGTCTCGCGGATCTTCGTACGCAAGGATTCCGGGATCAAAACGATCGAGGATCTGCGCGGTCGCTCCCTCGCCTTCGTCGATCCGATCTCCTCGTCGGGCTACATGTATCCGCTCGATATCTTCCGCGATCGCAAGCTGATCCGATCGCGCGACGACGCCGACAGATTCTTCAAGAAGATCTACTTCGCTGGCGGCGACGAGCAAGCGATCCGTGCCGTGCTCAATCGCTTCGTCGATGCCGCCGGGATCGGCCAGTACGCCTACGATCTGTTGCGTGGCGACGAGAAGGATCAGATCGTCGCCATCGGCGAGTCGAAACCGATCCCATCCCATTGCGTCGTCGTCCGGGAAGGCTTGGACGAAGCCGCCACGGAGGACCTGCGCTCGGCGCTGCTGGCGCTCAACGAGGGGCCGAACCGCAAGCTGCTGCAACACCTCTACAGCGTCGACGGCTATGTCGCCGTCACTCACGCGACCTACGCCGAGGTCGAGCAGGTGGCACGGGAGTACGGCTTCGTGAAGGGCTCGGCCAGGGTGAAGGGCTCGGCCGGATCATGAAAGCCTTTCCCGCGAGCCGCCGGTCGGTGATCCGCCTGGAAGCGATCCACGTCCTCTATGGCCGGACCTGCGCTCTGGATCTCGAGTCGCTCGAGATCGGCGCCGGTGAGCGGGTCTTCATTCTCGGCCACAGCGGCTCCGGCAAGACCACGCTGTCGCGCCTGATCAAGGGCCGCCTCAAACCCTCCACCGGGCAAGTCCGGGTCCTCGGCGCCGATCCGGCGTCGGCGGAGGCCAAGGCGCGGCGCTCGATCCAGCGGCGCGTGGCGATGATCGACCAAGAGTTCCATCTCGTGCCACGCCTGACCGTGGTCGGCAATGTCCTGCACGGCAGCCTGGGGCGGGTTTCACCTTGGAAGAGCCTCGTCGGCTGGTATCCGGCAGCGGAGTGGGAGAAGGCGGAAGCGATCCTCGAGGAGGTCGGGTTGGAAGGCCTGGGCCACCGCCGGGTCGAGACGCTGTCCGGCGGCCAGAGGCAGCGCGCCGCCATCGCTCGCGCCCTGATGCAAGAGGCCGACGTGATCCTCGCCGACGAACCCGTTTCGGCTCTCGATCCGGAGCTGGCGGAGGATGCTCTGGAGTTGTTGGTTGACTGCGTCGCGCGGCGCGGCGTGACCCTGCTGGTCAACCTGCACCAGCCGGAGCTGGCGCGGCGCTTCGCCAGCCGCTTGGTCGGCCTGGCCAATGGCGGGCTGGTCTACGACGGCCCGCCAGAAGGATTTACCGAAGACGATGCCGAGTTGGTCTACCGCGGCTACCGGCGCGAGAGTCCGCAGCGTGACCGCGACGAAGAGGGGAGAAGTGACGATGACCGAGCTGCGTCGAGCCTGGAAGCGACGACTGGCCATCCAGATATTCGCCTGGTCCGTCCTTAGCGCCCTCTTCGGCCTGGCGCTGTGGCGCTCGGAGCTCGACCTCGAGGCGTTGATGCGCTCCGGGCCGCGCTTCAGTGAGTTCTTCGGTCGCCTGGTACCGCCGGATTGGAGCGTGGCCGGGCTGGTGCTGAACTCCACCGTCGAGACTCTGATGATCGCCCTGGCCGGCACCTTCGTGGCGGTGATCGTCTCACTGCCGCTGGGATTTCTCGCCGCCGCCAACGTCTCGCCGGCCTGGATAGCCCAGCCGGTGCGCTGGTTCCTCGGCTTCGTGCGCTCGATTCCGCTGATCGTGGTGGCCATCGTCTGTGTCGGTGCCGTCGGCCTCGGGCCGTTCCCCGGCATGCTGGCGATCGCCTTCCATTCGGTGGGCATGCTGGCGAAGTTTTATGCCGAAGAGTTCGAGACCGCTGACGAAGGCATTTTGGCCGCGGTGCGCGGCACCGGCGCCACCTGGGCCCAGACCCTGCGCTACGGCCTGTTCCCGCAGTCGGTGCCGCAAGTGGTGGCGTTCACCGTCTACCGTCTGGAGATGAACTTCCGCGATGCCGCGGTGCTCGGCTTGGTTGGCGCCGGCGGCATCGGCTATTACATTCAGATCTACGTCAAGGGATTCCAATACGAGAAGGTCGCCGTCCTCCTCGTAGTCACCATCGCCGTCGTCACGCTGCTCGATCAGCTGACCTATTGGGTCAGGCGGTGGGTGCGCTGAGCGTCTCGGACGTGACGCCGATCCTTTGCAGGGAGCGACTAACCATGCGTAACACTCGATACCTCGTTGCGAGTGCTCTTTGGGCCGTCCTCGCGTTGCCGGTTTCTGCGCTCGGTGAGTGTGCCTTCGAGGCCACGGTCGTCGATTCTGATCAGGCGCCGGTCAGCGGCGCTGTCGTCCACCTACTGGGCGCCAACCTGCGCCTGACCAGCGACGCCAAGGGACGTGTCTGTGCCACCGAGCTGTCCGCCGGTCGCCAATCCCTGTTGGTCGTGGCGGAGGACTTCTCGGTCCTCGACGCCACTGTGACCAAGGACGATGGCGTCCCCCTACGACTCACTCTAGAGCTGACTCCAGCTTTCGGCGAAGAAATGGTGGTCACCGGCACCCGCACCGCCAAGCGCCTGGCCGATACGCCGGTCCACGTGCAGTTGATCACCCGGGACACCATCGAGGCCTCCTCGTCGCGGACCCTGGCCGACGCCATCGAGCTGAGCCCCGGCGTACGGATCGAGAGCAACTGCCAGAACTGCAATTTCTCACAGGTTCGCATGCTCGGCCTCGAGGGCCCCTATTCCCAGATTCTGGTCGACGGCCAGCCGACCGTCTCGTCCCTCGCTCTGGTCTACGGCGTCGAGCAGTTTCCGGCCAGCGCCCTGGAAAGTATCGAAGTGGTGAAAGGGGGCGGCGCGGCGATTTACGGCGCCGGTGCCGTCGGCGGTGTCATCAACCTCATACCGCACTCACCTCTCGACACCCACCTGACCCTCGAGGCGCGGAGTATGGAGACCGGCGGAGAGCCGGGCTACAGCTTGTCGGCAATGGGTGACTGGAGCCCCGTTGGGCGGCGCACCGGCTTCTCGGTCCTTGCCCAGGTCGACGAGGTCGACCCGGCCGATCTCGACGGCGACGGCTTCACCGAGGTGACGAGTCGTGAGCTGACCACTTTCGGTTTGCGCGGCGAGCACTACATGCTGGGCGACCAGGCGCGACTCTCCGGCGAGCTCAACCGCACCGACGCCACCCGGCGTGGCGGCGACTTGGCCCGCTTCGGCTTGCGGCCAGACGAGACCGAACTGACCGAAGAGATCACCACCGAGCGCTTGGGTATGTCCGTGGGCTTCCTGCACACCGTCTCCCCGCGCTTCGACTACCGCCTGGCGGCGTCCTATGCCGACACGTCGCGAGACTCGTACTACGGGGGAGGCTTCGATCCCAACGCCTATGGCACGACCGACAATCCGCTGTGGATCATCGACACCCAGGCCAACCTCTACCATGCCCGCGGCACCTACAGCTTCGGTGCCAGCTATAGCCGGGACGAAGTCGACGATCGCCAGCCGGGCTACAGCCGAATTCTGCAAGAAACCAACACCAACCTCGGTGTCTATGTGCAGGATGACCGCAAGCTCGGTGACCGGGTGACGATGATTTATGGCGTCCGCGCCGACGACCATTCGGCGTTGCCTGACCCGGTAGTGCTGCCGCGCCTGGCCCTGATGGTGGCGCCGCGCGACGACATGACGTTTCGCCTCTCCTTCGCCCAGGGCTTTCGTGCGCCGGTGACCTTCGACGAGGATTTGCACATCGAGCTGGCCGGCGGCACCGCACAGGTCATCCGTCAAGCCGAGGGCTTGATCGAAGAGCGCTCAGATGCCTACCTGGCCTCCTTCGAATGGCGTCCGGTTTTCGGTCGTAAGGGGAGTGCGTCCCTCGAGCTGGCGGCCTTTCGCACCGACCTCGACGATCTCTTCGACGTGATCGAGGCGGATGACCCGGCCACCACGCAGCAGGAGTTCCTGCGCGTCAATGCAGAGGGCGCGCGGGTCGAAGGTATCGAGCTGACGGCAGCCGTGCGGTGGGGCTCCCGGCTGACCCTGCAAGCCGGGTTCGTCACCCAGAGCTCGCGCTTCGCCGTGCCCGAGCCGGACTTCGGTAGCCTCGAGTTCTTCCGCTCTCCCGATCAATACGGAACCTTCAGCCTACAGGCGAAGCTGCCGGCAGCGCTCGAGTTTTTCGTCGGCGCGCGCTACACCGGTCCAATGGTGGCGCCGCACTACGCCGGTTTCATCGACGAGGATCGCCTCGAGACAACGCCGTCCTTCTTCGAGATCGACGTCAATCTGGGACGCGATTTCGCCGTCGCCGGGCGCACCGTCACGGTCACCCTCGGGGCGAAGAATCTGACCGACGAGTATCAGGACGATCTCGACCAAGGGCCGGATCGCGACTCGAACTATGTCTACGGCCCGCGGTTGCCGCGAACCTTTCAATTGGCTTTGCGATGGAAACTGTAGCCCGCGGTCCGCAGCGACACTGCACCGGTCGATTGGGCCGGATGCTCACCTTGGTTCTGCTCGGCGCTCTGACATCTCTCCCCACGGCGGCCGACTCGATCTGGCAGTCGGAGGAATGGACCGACGTCCAAGGCCATCTCTGGACATCCGAGAAGCTCGAAGGCCAGGTTGTGCTGCTGGATTTCTGGGCCACCTGGTGTGCTCCCTGCTTGGCCGAGCTGCCGAATCTGCGCCAGCTACATGAGCGTCACACCAAGGATGGTCTGCGCATCGTCGGCATCGCACTCGACGCGATCGATCGACGCGGTTTACGGTCTTTCCTGCTGCGCCACGATATCGGCTGGCCCCAGGTGCATGCATCGACCGGTGTCGAGTCCGATCTGGCACAGCGCTTCGGCGTCGAGGCGGTACCAGTGACCGTGCTGATCGATCGCAAGGGTCGGGTGATCGCCCGCGACCTGCGCGGCGTTGCTTTGGCCAAAGTCATCGAAACGCTGCTCCCGAGTGGAAGGGCGCTGAGGCGGAGAGCCGCTGAGTCTATGCGGGCCGGAGCCCCGCTGCATCAGCTCGGTCTCTTCATCGAGGGTTGACGGTTCGTGTAGTACGCTGGCCGAACGATGGCCACGAGCGAACCGGTTCTGACCGTCTTGCTCTACAGCACGCTGGCGGCGTTGGCGGCGGCTCTGGGGGCTGCCCCCTTTGCCTTCGGCCGACGGCCGCACGAGGCATGGATCGGTGCCGCTTATGCTCTGGCGAGTGGCTTCATGCTCGGTGCCGGCTACCTCTTGATGAGTCGCGGGCTGGAGCGCGAGACCCTGTTCGCGGTTCTGGGTGGGGGAGGAGGGGTCGCTTACACCTGGTGGACTCAGCGCTATCCCGGCACAGACCGACTGGACACCCGCCCGGGTCGCGAGATCAGCCCGGACGTGGGTTACAAGACGATTCTGCAGAGCACCCTGCACTCGGCTTCCGAAGGCGTAGCGATCGGTGTTGCCATGGCCCTCGACCCGGAGAGACCTTATCTCGGCATTTTCATGGCTCTAGCCTTGGCGGTGCACAATGTCGGCGAGGGCATGGCCCTGACTGACGTCCTGCGGCAACGCGGCATGACGGTCTCAGAATCCGCCGGCCTCTGTGTGGTCACCAACGTCACCCAGCCGCTGCTGGCCGTGGTTGCCTTCGCCCTGAGTCCGAGCTTGGGCCACTTCTTACCTGCTGCGCTGGGATTTTCTGCCGGCTCGCTGGTCTTCTTGGTACTCACCGAGCTGGCGCCGGCCTCCTACGAACGCGCCAGCAAGACGATGGTGGCAACGCTGATGAGTGTTGCCGCTGCGGCCGTGGTGCTGCTCGCGCATTTCTTTGTCAACGCGGGATCCTGAGTCAAGTATGGGTACCGCTGTCACTCAGGTCTTCTTCCTCGGCCTCGTCACCGCGGTCGCAACCGGCCTCGGCGCCTTGCCGTTCGCCTTTGTTCGAGAGGTCTCGCAACGCACCGTGGCTGTCGCCCATGCCATCGCCTGCGGCTTGATGCTCGGCGCGAGCTTCGGTCTGATCCTCGAAGGCTCGGCCTACGGCACACCGCAGACCATCACTGGCGGTGTCGTTGGCGTGGTCTTCATTCTCGCCGGTGAGCGTTTCCTGCACGGCCGCGACGTGCAGTTCGGCGAGTTGCGCGGCGTCGGGGCGCGACAGATGCTGCTGATCCTCGCCGTGATGACCCTGCACTCGTTCTCCGAGGGCGTCGCCGTCGGCGTCGCCTTTGGTGGTGGCGAGCGCCTGGCGACTCTCATCACCCTGGCGATCGCGGTCCACAACGTGCCCGAGGGGCTGGCGATCTCGGCGGTCATGCGACCCAAGGGCAAGAGTGTCACCTCCTGTGCCTGGTGGAGTGTTTTCTCATCTCTGCCGCAACCCTTGATGGCGGTACCGGCCTTCCTCTTCGTCGATACGTTCCGACCGATCTTGCCCTATGGCCTGGGTTTCGCTGCCGGTGCCATGGTGCTCATGGTCTTCCTCGAGCTGTTGCCGGAAGCCTATGGCGGTGCCAGCAAGACGCGGGTCGCCCTGTGGGTGAGCATCACGCTCGGAGCGATGATCCTCTTTCAGCGCTATCTATGAGCCGGCGAGACCACCATCGCCGAGCCGTCTCGCCGGTAACGACCTGGTAGGCTCACAGCGACCAGCAGTCGTCGGGTAGCAGCTGCTGGGCACTCGTGCCTCCTGACGCTGACTGCTCATACCCTCTCGGGCCAGACCTGGTCGAGGCTTCTCTGATCTTGAGCTTTCTCATCCGTGATCTCCGTCACGCGCTGCGCTCCCAGCGGCGGCGGCCGGCTCTGACCCTCGCCATCGTGCTCACCCTCGGGCCGGGTTTCGGGGGCGCGATCATCGTCTTCGACCTCATCAATCTGGTCACCTGGCGCCAGCCACCGGTGTCGCAGCCGAGCGAGGTGGTCGAGATCTACACCGCCAATCCGCAAGGCCCGTTCGGTGCCTGGGGGCCGACGTCCTATCCGGACTTTCTGGACTATCAATCAGCGGTGGGAGACGTCGCCCATCTCGTCGCGGCTGCCCGACACACCGCCGAATTGCAGGACGGTGACGTTTCGACGCGTCTATCGGTCTCTGCGGTGACCGGCCGCTACTTCGAGGTCCTCGGTCTATCGACGGCCCTCGGGCGGGCACTCGGTCCGGCGGATGATCAGGCCGGCGCACCGCCGGCTGTCGTGCTGAGTCACCGGGCCTGGCAGCGTTACCTTGGCGGCAACCCGAGCTGCCTCGGCCAAAGGATCCAGCTCGACGGGTCGCCGTTCACTGTCGTCGGTGTGGTCGCCGCGGGATTCCGTGGCAACCGCATCGGCACGGGTCAGGATCTCTTCATCGCCGTCGCCCAGTTTCCCCGCGTCACCGGGGCCCGGCTGGCCTGGCTGGAGAACCGGGATCTCAAAAACTTCGATCTGCACGCCCGCTTGCGGTCCGGCGCCTCGGCAGAGCAGCTGCAAGCAGCGCTCGCCGTGCGCGCCAGACAGCTCGATGCCGAGCATCCGTTGACCAACCTCGAACGGCGTGTTTCCGTTCGGCCCGCCTCGATGGTCCATCCGGTAGACGTCCGAGAGCTGATGCCAACCCTAGCTTTCCTCGCGGCAGCGATGGGACTCTTGTTGCTGATCGCCTGCGCCAATGTGGCGCAGCTGCTCCTGGCCCAAGCCATCTCGCGGTGCAGGGACGTCGGCATCCGTCGAGCTTTGGGGGCCGGGCGGGGGAGGCTGGTCCTAGACTCGCTGGCCGAGAGCCTGCTCTTGTCGCTGCTCGGCGGGCTGTGGGGCCTCGCTTTGGCGTTCTGGGGCCGCAGCTTGCTGGCTCGGTTCATCGACCTCGGTACCTTCGCCGCCTTGCGCTTCGATCATCGCGTTCTCGGATTGGGGCTCATCACCTGCCTCCTCGTGACCGTGCTCTGCGGCCTGGCGCCGGCCCTGCTCTCGGTGCGAGCGGACCTGGTCTCGACCCTCAAGGCCGGTTGGACCGCGCGAGGTCGAGGTAAGGCACGCCTCGCCAGTGCTCTGGTCGTGACGCAGATCGCTCTCTCAGCTCTGCTCCTGGCCACCACCGGGCTGGTCGGGCGCAGCCTTTGGCATCTGCGCGCCGCCAATCCTGGCTTCGCTACCGACAACCTGGTCTACGCGACGATCTGGGCACGGCCCAAACGCTTGCCCGATCTCGGCCGGTCGCTGTACCGGCAGGTGGCCCAGCGCGCCGCGGCGTTGCCTGGCGTCACCGATGTCGGTCGGGCGCAGCTGTTGCCGCCGGTCGCAAGCGATCTCTCCACCCGATTCCGCCTGCAGGAGGCCCCCGAGCCGGAGCGCAACAGTCGCTTCAACGTGGTCGATGGCGGCTACTTCCGGACTCTCGGTATTCCCACCTTGGCTGGGCGGGTTTTCGACTCGCGCGATGGTGCCGACGGTCGACCCGCGGTAGTGGTCAACCGCGTCCTCGCGGACGAGCTGTGGCCCGAAGGGGATCCCGTAGGGCGAACGATCTGGGCCGAGCCGACGCGTCCGTGGGAGCCTGGCCCGGCCCACGAGGTGATCGGTGTCGTCGGTTCCACTCGCCAACACGAACGACTGGCCGATGCGGAGCCAATTCTCTACTTTGCCTATGAGCAGCACTATCGACCGATCCTCGCTTTGGCCCTGCGCACAGAAGATGATCCGGCACCGGCGATGGCGGCCTTGAGGCGCGAGGTCTTGGCGTTGGATCCGCTCACGGAGCGGCTCAGCATTCGCACCTTCGAGTCCTATGCCTGGGCGCAGCTGAGCCAGGAGCGACTGACCACCCAGGCCTTGGGCGTTTTCGCCGTTCTCGGCTGGTTCTTGGCGATCGTCGGCATCGCCGGTGTGATGAGCTTCGCGGTCAACCGCGAGGTGCGGGAGATCGGCATTCGCATGGCGATCGGTGCCCGCGGTCAGGATATCTTACGCCGGATCCTGGGCCAGGGTCTGGGGCTGACGGCGGCCGGCCTGGCAGTCGGCCTGGGCGTTTTCCTGGCCGTTTCGCAGGTACTGCGGCAGCAGCTGATCGGCGTTGCGGCGGTGGATCCAGCGATCCTCGTCGGCGTTGCCCTGGTTCTTCTGGGATCCGCCGCCTTGGCGGTCTACGTTCCGGCTCGCCGAGCGTCGAAGGTCGATCCCCTGGACGCCTTGCGGCAAGAGTAGGAGAGGACGCAGCGGAGCACGTGCGCCGGATGATCACATCGAGGGCGACAATCCGCGTTTACTAGCTGTGCGAAGTCTTTGGCCGTTGCGAGTGACCTGACCTTGGGGAGCGAGAGATGCGAAGCGCAAGGCCCCTGAAATTGTGCGCAGATCTGAGCGAGGAGGATGCCCAGTCGTGTGGATGGATCACGTAGGAAATTTTGAGAACGCCGCTCGAAGCAAGTTTTCTTTCCTGACAGGGGAAAAGGGTTTCGAAGAGCCGACCGCGTCACTCTTCCGCGACCTGTCGGTCGATTTCAACCATCCTGAGAAAGGATGGCGGGTCTCCATTTGCTGGGAGCGAAGTTGGCTCTTGCCCTTGGTATCTCTCGATGCCACCGAGTCGGAAGAAGCCTCCACTCACCAACTAACGTATCTTCTGCGACTCATGAAGATCAGTGTCGATTCCAAGGCGTTTCCACTTTGCGAGAAGCTCTCGCGCAAGATAGTTCCTGGCATCGGGGAGATGTGGACGCATTTTCGAAGGAAAAAGGAGCTCCTTCTCGAGTACCCACGCTTTCTGGATGCTCATGCTGAGGCGCTGCGCCGTGAGTACGATGCGCTGTGGACCTTGGCGTGTGACCCTGCAACCCCTCAGTGGGTCTTGA
>JBCCGX010000222.1:0-11139 GCA_039029035.1 Acidobacteriota bacterium
GGTTCGAAAAAAGTGCGGCGAGAAATTCAGCCGCGGCTGTTCAGGAACGCTTCGTACGAGCGTCTCGAATCGCCGACGAAGGTCAAGAAGCGCAGCCCGAGGCCGGGGAAGGGTTCGCGCCCTTCGAGAGTTTGGCGGGCGATCTCGCCGCGGCCAACCACCGGCTCATCGATCGCCGGTAGGGTGAGCTCGAAGTCGACCCGTGTGCCGGTGGGGATCTTCTGATCGGTTTCCAGCAGCATGCCGCTGGTCGAGCCGTCTCGGGTGCGGCAGAGGATCCAGTCGCGTTGCTGGCCGATCTTGACCTCGAGCTGCGCGATGCAGCGGCACGCTCTGCGCGGTGCCACGTTGAGCAGGCTGCAGAGGGTCGCCTGGATGGTCTTGTGGTCACCGTTGAGCGGCATCGCCCGATTCGCGCCGCGACCGATGTAGCTGTTGGCCGCCGCCAGGCTTTTCGGATGGCTGAGCAACAGCAGCGGCGAGCGTCGACAGGGGCTGGAGCGGTCGCGGACCGCGGCGAGGAAGGACTCGAGATCGCTGTCCGGTAGCTCGTAGCGCACCAGCAAAGCATCGATCAACTGCCGCGAAACGATTTCGATCGCGCCTTCGGCACTCGGGAAACGGTCGACTTGGAACTCCTGGCGGTCGAGCCAGGGCGCGACCTGCACGAACTCTCCGATCGATAGCCCGACCGTTAGGACTCGTCTCTTGTACCTCGGCATCTGCTCCCATACAGGGCGTTCGCCCCGGCCCCGCGAAGTCTTCGTTCTCAGTGGAACTTGTAAAGATATCACCAAGGCGGCCGTTTGCGAAGGGCTGATTCCCTGATTCCCGCAACACTTTGTTTGGCCGGGACCCTGCCGAACCACGATCGGGGTGCCGAACGAGAGGAGGGTGCCAGACCTCGGTAGGGTGCCAGACCACGGTAGGGCGCGCACGGCGCACCTTCTGGAGCGAGAGCGCCATGCGGGTGCGCGGTGCGCACCCTACAGCCTAGGTCTTCGGCGACCGACAGGGTCTTCGATGACCTACTCGGGTCTCTGAGACCTACCCAGGTCTCTTGACCCCGTGGGTCTCAAGACTTGCAGCGGTCTTCGGACGATGCCTGCTGCACGCGGTCGAAGCCATGGCTGAGGAGGAGAGCCATCGGCATCGAGGTGAAGAGAGCGAGCGTGGCGAGCAGCAGCTCAGCGAGGTTTTCGATGGGGAAGGGCATGATCGAGGGAGGGTAAGAATTGGAGGGGCGCCGGCGTTCGGCAGCGGTCAGCCATGAAAGTGCCTGGCGTGGACGCCCCTCCGTGATGGATCGTTTAGGAGGGGTTACCGTCCGACGGACCAGACGCTTCCGTCGAGTCGAGAGAGCTTACGTCGCTGGCGCTCGAACCGGATTGGTTCGAACCGGGCTGGTGCGAACCGGATTCGACCGGGTCATAGATTCGGCGATATTCGAACGACGGGCGGCGACCCTCGCCCTCGGTCTTCACGGTGACCCAGAGCTGGCCCGCGTCGGTCACCAGCTCCCAGGTTTCGGTGACCTTCAGGCGCTCGCCTTCCGCCTTGATCAGTATTCGTTCCTTGCCTTTCCACTTGCCGGTCGCCTCGACGCTCTCGCCACGGCCAAGAGTGCGATCAAAGGGCCGGCCGTCGGTGTAGTAGGTCTCCTCGCTGGCGTCGGCAAAGCGCACCTGGAAGGCGGGTTCGGTGTGGGTGATCTCCAGCTGCCGGATCCGCTCCTGCTGGGCCCGCTGGCGCTCCTGCATGGCCTCGAAGCCGCCCTGGCCGCCGCTCCCCGAGCCTGAGCTGCCACCGCCGAAGCCGCCACCGCCCCGGCCACCGCCGAAGCCGCCACCGCCCCGGCCACCGCCGAAGCCGCCGCCGCCTCGCCCGCCGCCAGGGCCGCCCCTGGCACCACGACCACCACCACGGTTCTGCATGGCTTCGCGCATCTTTTCGCGCGGGTTGTCGCTGAGCTCTTCGTTCAGCTGCCAGGCGCCGGTGAAATCGGGGCGCTGGCTGTCGTCAGCGCCTCGGATGACGGTCGTGCTGATCGCGGTCGAAACCAGACAGGTCAGCAGGATCGGCAGGCACTTCGAGTTCGATGGCATCGTCAAGGTCTCCTGGTGCGTGACATCCGGCGAGGCGTGGTCTTCGAAGATGGAGTTGAATCCATCTGAGCTCAGCTTAGGGCGTGTCGCAAGGTGAGTCTTTAAACCACAGTAAGAGCCTTGTAACGGATGTAAATCTTCCGTTTCGAGCCGATCCGAGCGCCTGGCAGAAGTTAAGATCGCTGAAGTTGCGCTCCACGCGCCTCCGCCGAGGACACCGCCTTTGACCGAGACATCGACTGCAACCCCTGAGCCGTCGAACGGCTCCGAGCAGCGACACGGCTCCGAGCCGCCGATCCACCCGATTGTCCGCTTCGCTGTCAGACGCCGGGTGACCATGAGCATGCTGCTGCTCGCGGTGTTGGTGCTCGGTGCCTTGGCCCTCGATCGTCTGCCCCTGGAGTTCTTGCCGACGATCTCGTCGTCCAACGTTTCGGTGCGCGCGAGCTATCCGTCGTCCTCGCCGGAGGAGATCTCCCGCCTCATCGTGCGGCCGCTGGAGGACGTCCTAGGCACCCTCGACGGGCTCGATCGGCTGTCGGCCACGGCGTCGGCGGAGAGTGGTGAGATCAACCTGACCTTCGTCGACGGTACCGATATGGAGCTGGCGTCGGTCGAGGTGCGCGACCGGGTCGACCGGGTGCGCCACCTGCTGCCGGACGATCTGCGGCAGGTGAGGATTCGCCGCTTTCAGACCACCGATATCCCCATCATGAGCTTCCACGTCTCGGGGGGCGACGGTTGGTCGGCCGACCGGTTGTACGACTTCGTCGATCGGACCCTGATCCAACGGCTCGAGCGCCTCGAAGGGGTGGCCCAGGTCTCGGCTCGCGGGCTGCGCTCGCGCGAGGTCGAAGTGCGGCTCGATCCCGATCGCCTCGACGCCCACGGGATCGATGTGCGGCAGGTCCTCAACGGTTTGCGCGAGAACCACCTCAACCTGTCCGCAGGTTATGTGACCGAAGGACGCCGCAAGCTCCTCGTGCGCTGCCTTGGCGAGCTCGCCACCCTGGAAGAGATTCGCCGGCTGCCGCTCGACGGCAGCGGCCTGCGTGTCGGTGATGTCGCCGAGGTGGCATACGATTTTCCGCGCCAGGAGTCGTTCAACTTCCTCAACGGCACCGAATCCCTGACCGTGCGGCTCAACAAGACGTCAGGTGCCAACCTGCTGGCGGTGGTCGATCGGGCCAAGGCCGAGCTCGAGTCCCTGGCGGCAGCAGAGGGCTTCGCCTATCGCATCTACCACGACTCGTCGGTCGACGTGCGCAAGGGCCTGGCCCAACTGCGCGATACCGGCCTGCTAGGCGGCCTGCTGGCGGTGCTGGCGGTCTTTCTCTTCCTGCGCCGCCTGCGCACGACCCTGCTCATCGCGGTTGCCATCCCGGTCTCGGTGGTTTTCACCTTTGTCCTCATCTTCCTCCTGCGCCAGGCCGGCCTGTCAGAGATGACCCTCAACGTCATCAGCTTGATGGGAATGGTGCTGGCTCTCGGCATGCTGGTGGACAACTCGATCGTGGTGATCGAGTCGATCTACCGTCGTATCGAGCAGTTGGGCGAAGACTCGACCACCGCCGCCCTGCGTGGGGCCTCGGAGGTCGCCCTGCCGATCCTGGCGTCGACCGCCACGACCCTGTGCGTCTTCGTGCCGGTGGTTTTTCTGAGCAGCGGCGGCGGCTTCTTCTCGCGCTACCTGGTCGAGATCGGCACCACGGTGTGTATCGTGATGGTGGCCTCCCTGCTGGTGGCGCTCACTGTCGTACCGATGGCGGCGGCCCTGTTGCTCGCCCGCGAGGCCCCGCACCACTCGCCCTTGCTCGAGCGCCTGACCCGGACCTACAGCGCTGCGCTACAGCTGACCTTGCACCACCGAGCCGTCTTCGTGCTGCTGGCGGCAGCGGCCCTCTATGGCTCGTGGGCACTGTTCGGCTCGATCGAGCGGCGCTTCGGCGACCGCAGCGAGGCCCGGCAGATCACGGTCAATGTCGACACACCACGCAACTACTCCCTGGAGCAGACCGCGGCGCTGTTCGACCAGGTCGCCACCCTACTCGAGAAGGAGCGCGAAGCCCTCGATATCGCCGACGTGACCTACAGCTATTTCATTGGCAACGGTCGGGCACGCGGGCGCAGCCGGCAGCGCAACTTCGATCTCTACCTGGTCGATGAAGAGGACAGCAGCTTGTCGACGGTCGAAGTGCGCGACCGCCTCCGTGAGTTGCTGCCGGTGGTCGCCGGAGTGGACTTTCGCATCGGCCGTAGTCAACGCGGTCCGCGCCGGTCGGGGATCGAGGTCGAGCTTTCGGGCGACGACCCGTCGGTGCTCGAGCTCCTCGGCCGCGAGGTGTCGGACCGGATCGCCGCCGTGCCGGGTATTCAGGACGTCGATTTGTCGCTGGAGAGCGGCGACGACGAGGTGCACGTGCAGGTGGCCCGGGAGCGTGCCATCCAGAGCGGCGTGTCGAGCCAGGTGCTGGCCGCCACCGTACAGAGCGCCCTCGGCAGTCGCGCCCTGACGACGCTCAAGACAGAAGACCGTGAGGTCGATCTGGTGGTGCAGCATCGGGAGTCCGATCGCGAGACCCTGGCTCAGCTCAAGAACCTGGCGGTGCGCGCCGGCGGTTCGGGCTCCGCCGGCCTGCCCCTCGATGCCCTGGCCGAGTTCGAGGTCGTGGCCGGGCCGCGTGCCATCGAGCGCGAGAACCGACGCGCCAAGATCTCGGTGACGGCCCACACGGCCTCGTCGATGGTTTCTCCCATGGTGATGGGCAGCGTCGGCCGGGTGGTCGGCACTCTCAGCATGCCACCGGGCTACGAATGGAGCTTCGGACGGTGGAATCGGCGCGACCAGGAAGATGCCGCCGGGGCAAATTTCGCCCTGCTCTTCGCCATGCTCTTGGTCTACATGCTGATGGCGTCGCTGTTCGAGAGCTTCGCCCACCCTCTCGCCATCATGATTTCGATCCCCTTTGCTTTCATCGGTGTTGGCCTGGTGATGAAGCTCGCCGGGCAGTCGCGAGACAACTTCACCGAGCTCGGGCTGATCATCCTGATCGGCGTCGTGGTCAACAACGCCATCGTGTTGATCGACCACATAGGCCGCTTACGGCGTGAGGGTCTGAGCCGCGACGAGGCGATCCTGAGCGGCTGCCGGCATCGCCTGCGAGCGATCCTGATGACCGCAGTGACAACGATCCTTGGCCTGTTGCCGATGGTGGCGCCGATTCTCTTCCCACAATGGTTCGGTCCGCTCGAAGGGCGCGCCGGCACCTGGGCTCCGGTGGGCCTCGTCATTCTCGGCGGGCTGACCACCTCGACCTTTTTGACCCTGATGATTATTCCAACGGTGTATTCGATGATCGATCAATCGGCGGCCTTTGTGCGGCGTGTGGTGAGGACAGCATGAGTAGACTTGGCAACCCCCTCACCCTAACCCTCTCCCCCAAGAGGGAGAAGGGACCCGAGATGAGCCGTTCTTGGGTCCAGCGGTCTGGAAAGAGCCTTTGCCTCGCAGCCGCGCTCTGCCTCCTCATCGCCTGTGGTGCGGACGAAGCTTCGGGACCAGAGACTGGCCGAGGCGGCCCGGCTGGCGAAGGCGCCTCCGCCAGCGACTCCCGCGGCGGTGGCCCGCCCAGTAGCTCTCGAAGTGGTGGTCCGCCCAGTAGCTCCCGCGGTGGCTCCCGGGGCGGTGGACCTCCTGGTGGTTTTCCCGGTGGCTTCGGCGGCGCGCCGGGGGCCGGGGGCGAAGAGCGTGGGGTCCCGGTGGAGGTGACCCACGTCGCCCGCCGACCGATCGCCTCCTACCTCGAGACCCACGGCACCCTGGAAGCAGAGAACGACGTCGACCTGGTGGCGCGGACCGCGGGGCCGATCGTCGAGCTGGCGGCGGAGGAGGGCGACCGGGTCACTGAGGGCGACCTCCTGGCTGCGATCGACGACCGCGAGATTCGTGCACAGCTCGAGGTCTCCAAAGTGCGACTGGAAGAGACCCGTCTGGCCTACGAGCGGGCCAAGAAGCTGCAGGCCAGCGAGCTGGTGAGCCAAGAAACTCTGGATCAAGCCCTGGCCAACTACCAGTCGGCACAAGGTGATTTCGAGCGTTTTCGGGTGCAACTGCAATACACCGAGATCACGGCGCCGTTCGACGGTCTGATCGTCGAACGCTACGTCAAGTTCGCCGAGCACCTGTCGAACGGTGATCGTCTCTTCCGCATCTCCGACTTCGACCCCCTGCTGTGCCCGATCCAGGTGCCTGAGCGCGAGCTGCCACGCCTGCGCCGCGGGCAGCCGGCGCGGGTCGAAGTGGAGGCGTGGGGTGAGCAAGCCTTCGATGCCAAGGTGCTGCGCATCAGCCCGGTGGTCGACGCCACCACCGGGACGGTGAAGGTGACCCTCGAAGTGCAAGGGCGCGGTCGATTGCGGCCGGGGATGTTTGCCAGCGTCTATCTCGAGATGGAGCGTCGTCCGGACGCCCTGGTGATCCCCAAGGCGGCTCTGGCCCTCGACAGCCTGGGCGATTCGGTCTTCGTCGCGGCGGACGGTGTGGCCGAGCGGCGCGCCTTGGAGCTCGGTTTCCAGAACGACGACCTGCTGGAAGTGCGCACCGGGCTGGCGGAAGGTGAGCCGGTCATCGTCGTCGGCCAGGATGGCTTGAGCGAAGGTACCCCGGTCGAGATCCTGCGCACGGTGGCGATCACCGGCGAGCGCCTCGCCGACGCCGACAGCCCAGCTGGCGGTGCGCCTTCCACGTCCGGTGCCGGGCAGCCTGCAAGAGTCGCCGGCAGCGAAGCCGGCGGCCGGCCAGGCGCCGCGGGGCGCCCCGGCGGAGGGCGCAGCGCGGGCGGTCGCGGCCCCGGCGGTGGACGCGGTATGTTTGATTTCGATCCCGCCGATCCCCAGCAGCTCGAGCGCATCAAGGCCTTCATGCGCCAGCGAGGCTTGAGTGACAAGGAGATCGAGCAGCGCCTCGAACGCCTGCGCGAGCGCCGGAGGCAGGATGGTTCCTAGCAGGCCGTGGCTTTCACAACGGCCTGCTAGAGTGGGGCTTGCCCCACCTCGGGCCCTGGATCGAGGGGGCACGGGTCCATGAAGCTGGTCGACGTCTCGATCCGCCGTCCGGTCACCGTTTTTATCGCCGCCGTCGCCGCGGTGGTCTTCGGTGTGGTCGCCTTCGGCGAGCTGGCAACGGACCTGCTGCCCGACATCACCTACCCGTCGTTGACCGTACGGACGACTTACGAGGGCGCCGCGCCGATCGAGGTGGAGAGCCTCGTGACTCGGCCGGTGGAGAACGCGGTCGGAGTGGTGCAGAACCTGGTGCGGGTCTCCTCGAGCTCGCGCCCCGAGGTCAGCGAGGTCACCCTCGAATTTGCCTGGGGCACGGCGATGGACTTCGCCGCCCTCGACGTCCGCGAGCGCCTCGATCTGCTGCGCCTGCCGCTCGAGACCGAGCCGTCGGTGCTGCTGCGCTACGATCCATCCCTCGATCCGATCCTGCGCATCGGCGTGACCGGCGGCTCGGATCTCGTGCGCTTGCGCCAGGTCACCGAGGAGCGCATCCAGCGGCCGTTGGAGCGCATCGAAGGGGTGGCCGCTGCCCAGGTCGAGGGCGGTCTGGAAGAGGAGTTTCAAGTCCTCTTCGACGAGCGCCGCCTAGCCAACCTGGGGCTCGGGGTCGACACTCTGATCTCGCGCCTGGGGCAGGAGAACGTCAACCTCACCGGTGGCCGTCTGCGCGATGGTCAGACAGAGTACCTGGTGCGCACGGTGGGCGAGCTGCGTCGACCGGAGGAGCTGCGCGAGCTGGTGATCGACGCTGGCCGCGGCGCCATCGTGCGCTTGGAAGAGGTCGCCGAAGTGAGCCGCGGCTTCCGCGAGCGCGAGATCATCACCCGCATCGATGGCCGCGAGAGCGTCGAGGTGGCGATCTACAAGGCTGGTGGCACCAACACGGTGAAGGTGTCGGACGCGGTCAAGGCAGGGCTGGAGACGGTTCGCGAGCAGTTGGCCAAGGTCGACCCCGAGCTGCAGATGACCGTGGTCACCGATCAGGCGCGCTACATCCGCCGTTCGGTCGACGAGGTGCTGGAGACGGCCATGATCGGCGGCCTCCTGGCCGTGCTGGTGCTGTTCCTCTTTCTGCGCAGCTGGAAGACGACGCTGATCATCACCGCCGCCATCCCGGTCTCGGTGGTGGCGACGTTCTTCCTCATGTACCTCTCCGACATCTCGCTCAACATCATGTCCCTGGGGGGCCTCACCCTCGGTATCGGGCTGTTGGTCGACAACGCCATTGTCGTGCTCGAGTCCATCCAGCGGCGCCGCGACGGCGGGTTGGACGATGTGGAGGCCGCGCGGCGCGGTGCGGGTGAGGTGGCGACGGCGATCGTCGCCTCGACCCTGACCAGTGTCTGTGTGTTTCTGCCGATCGTCTTTGTCGAGGGGGTGGCGGCACAGTTCTTCGCCGACCAGGCGTTGACCGTCACCTACTCGCTGATCATCTCTCTCCTGGTGGCTTTGACCCTGATCCCGATGGCCGCGTCGCGCACCCTGGGGCTCGGGCAGAGCGGCGAGGATATCGAGGGGGATGAAGGCGAGGCGGCGGCACCGGTGGACGCCGATGCGGGATGGCTGGCGCGCGGGAAACAGCGGGCGGCTGCTGCCGGTTTTCAGCTGGCGGTGGCCTTCGCTCGTGCCTTGAAAGGTCTCTTCTGGCTGCTGACGCGGCCGGTGGTCTGGGTCCTGGCTGTCCCTGCGGCCGCCTTCCAAGCTGGCTTCGAGCGCCTGGCCAAGCTCTACGACGGTCTGCTACGCGGCGCCTTGCGCGCCTCGCTCCTCACCGTCTTGATCGCTTTCGCCCTCTTCGCTGCCAGCCTCAGCCTCTACCCGCGCCTCGGCCAGGAGCTCGTGCCCGAGCTCATTCAGGGCGAGTTCTTCCTCGACACCGAGCTACCGCCGGGTACCCATCTCGACGTGACCCAACGCCGCCTGGCGCGGATCGAGCAAACCGCCCGCGGCCTCGACGGCGTCGGCACGGTCTACGCCGTGGTTGGCAGCTCGAACAGCCAGGGCGGCGTGGCAGGAGAGAAACGCGAGAACCGGGGTCAGATCACGGTCACCGTCGCACCGCCCTTCTCGCGCCAGCGCGAGGAGCAACTGATGGCCACCCTGCGCGACGCGGTCGAAGGCGACGGCAGCGGCCCCACCGATCCGATCGACGTGCGCTTCGGACGACCCTCCTACTTCAGCTTCAAGACGCCGATCGAGGTCGAGATCCGGGGCTACAACTTGAAGTTGCTGCGCAGCTTTTCGGAGTCGCTAGCCGACGGCATGCGCCAGATCGAGGGCCTCACCGACGTCGAGTCCTCGGCCGAGGGCGGCACGCCGGAGCTACAGGTGCTGTTCGACCGCGACCGCCTGGCGACCTTGGGGCTCAGCGTCCGGGACGTCGCTTCGGTGGTGCAGTCGAAAGTGCTTGGCACCGTCGCCACCGAGATCCAGCGCGAGGATCGCACCATCGATATTCGCGTCCGTTCGCAGGAGCAGTATCGCCAGAGCGCCCGCGACCTGGCCAACCTGGTGGTCTACCAGGACGGTAAGACCGGTCTGCCGCTCTCGGCCGTCGCCAAGGTGATCGAAGACGAAGGTCCGGCCGAGATCCGCCGGGCGGATGGCGAGCGTGTCGCCATCCTTACCGCCAACCTCGAGGGCCGCGACCTGGCCTCGGCGTCGGCGGCGATCGCTGACCTGATCGACGAGATGGGCCTACCCTCCGGCTTCGACTGGCGCATGGGCGGCCAGCAGCAGGAGATGGAGACCTCCTTCGACTCCATGCGCCTCGCCCTCTTCCTGGCGATCTTCCTGGTCTACATCGTCATGGCGTCGCAGTTCGAGTCACTGTTGCATCCCTTTGTCATCCTCTTCAGCGTGCCCCTGTCGCTGATCGGCGTCCTCGCCACCCTCTACCTGGCCGAGGTGCGGATCTCGATTGTGGTGCTCATCGGCGTGGTGATGCTGGCCGGCATCGTGGTCAACAACGCGATCATCCTGATTGACACCACCAACCGCTTGCGTCGCCAGGGGCGCGACAAGCTCGAAGCCCTGCGCCGCGCCGGCCGCACCCGCCTGCGGCCGATCCTCATGACCACCGCCACCACCGTTCTCGGCCTGCTGCCGATGGCGATCGGTCTGGGGGAGGGTAGCGAGCTGCGCGCGCCCATGGCCCTGGCGGTGATCGGCGGGCTTCTCAGCTCCACCGCGTTGACCCTGGTGGTGATCCCGGTGATGTATCGGCTGCTCGATCGCGGGCGGTGACAGCCGTTTGGTCCGTGCCTCTGGACCGTTTGCAAGCCCTGTTGGCGATCTCAACAGGGTCGAAAAACGGTTCTTGAAGCGAATGGCCAGAATCGACCCCTCGAAAAACGGTTCAGAATCCAATTGGGTGGATCGACCCCCCTCGAAGAACGGTTCAGAATTCAATTGGGTGGATTGACCCCCCTCGAAAAACCGTTTGTCGGGTCGTGTTGCAAGCTCGATAGCCTTGCCAAACGGCTCAGGAGGTCTTCGGGCGGTATCGAGTCGGTCGAAAAACGGTTCAGAATCCGATTGGGCGAACTGTCCCTACCGGCAAAACGGTTCAGGAGGTCAATGGCGGGATTCGACCCCCTCGAGAACCGTTCGTCGACCCTGGTTGCAAGCTCTGGAGCCTCACCCAACGGCTCGGTGACGCCTGCGACAGGCGCGAGGTGTTTGCAGAAGTGTCCAGCGACCCTCTGATGGCGATCAACCGTGCTTCTGAACGGCTTAGGAGTCCGTCGCTGCAGTCGAACATGGCGCCTGAGAGTTTGATTTTCTTGATTGGATCCGCTTATAGGATAATATCCCTAGATTATGTGTACCTCGGTGACTTCGACGGCTGCGAAGCTCTGGGCGCATCTTAGCCCTGACGAGTACCTGGAGCTCGAGCGTTCGGCCGAGTTCAAGAGCGAGTACATCGACGGCGATGTCGTGGCGATGCCGGGATCGTCGCGCGAGCACA